>CAZBQP010000077.1:0-6320 GCA_964494075.1 uncultured Clostridia bacterium | reverse complement strand
GGATAAGGGGGTAGGGCTGGTGCTCATTGCAGGTATGGGCGGATGTGAAATCGTCTCCATTTTGTCCGACGAAAAGTACGGGTTTATGCCTAAAAAATTTGTATTTCAACCTATGCACGACGGTGAAAAACTCCGTAGATACATTCTCGAAAACGGTGGATACATCGACAGAGATTACACTTTCGAGGATGGGAAATTTTATGAGGTAATTTGCGGAGGAAGCTTGGTGGAAGGGGGGCAGGTGTGCGATGACCGCCCGTACACGGAAGCTGAGTACGAATTTGGCAGAGAGAATATACGAGATCTTCCAGAGGCGTTTCAAAAGAGATTGCGAAAGCTTATTGGGAATATAGATAAGTATTTGAAAGAACCGAATTTACAAGAGGAAAGCAAACGTAGCTTGCAAGATCGAAAGGCTCGTTTGGAAGGAGTGTTGCTCGGTGAAATTAAGTGAAATTTACAAAGTGGTGGAAAGTGCAGCGCCGAAATCGCTTAGCGACGAATATTGTAAAACGTACGGTGCGTACGACAATAGCGGCTTGTTAGTGGAGGCAGACGAGGAGATTACAGGCGTATTATTTACCCTTGATTTGACGAATGCCGCCATCGACGAAGCGATGGAAAAAGGTTGCAATCTTATCCACACCCATCACCCCGTGATTTACGGAAAAATCGACCATATTTGCGCAAGCGACGAGGGGTTGCTGGGCGGTAAGCTCGTACGCTGTTTGCGCCATGGAATTTCCATTCTTTCCACTCATCTTAATTTAGACGTTGCCAAGGGCGGCATCGACGAGAGCTTGATGGAAGGCATTGCGAAAACGACAGGGGCAGGTACGTGTTCACCGACGATTATGCACCCCATGAGGGAAAGTGGATACGGCAGAGTGTACGACGTTTCGCCCTGCACGCTGGGTGCACTTAGCGTCGGAATAAAGAAGGAGTTTTCCACCGATCGCATGACGGTGTACGGCGACGAGTGTAAGCTCGTGCGACGAGTGGCAAGCTTTTGCGGTGCAGGTGGCGATGAAGAAGGGGTTGCGTTTGCCAAGAAAATGGGCGCAGACGTAATCGTGTCCGCCGATTTCAAACATCACGTCATCACGTATGCCGTGGAGGCAGGGTTGTCCGTGATTGCCCTGACGCATTATGCGTCCGAAAATTACGGATTTGAAAAATATTATGAAAAAATCCGTCGGCAGATAGAAGTTCCGTGTGTGTTCCATACGGATAAAGAACTGCTTTGACGGGAGGAGATAAAATATGTCACAGTTACAGGCTATTTTGAAGTATCAGGAAATCGACACGAAGCTGTATAAGCTGGAGAGAGAGTTGGCAAGCTCGGAAGAGAGAAAAGAGTACGTTAAATTCAAGAAGTTCCTTGAAACAGCGCCCGAAAAGTTGGATGCCATGGAAGTGAAAGCGAACGCTTTGAAGACGGAAGCTGCCGAAATTACAAAAAAGTATGAAAAAGCAGAAGAAACTTTGAAAGATTTCGAGCATTTGGACGAACTGGTTACGGATGGTGCCAACATTGCCTTCTATAAAAAGAATGCGCAGTCGATTGCTGATCAGTTGAAGAAGTTGAAGGCGGATTTGGCGACTCTTATCAACAATATCAAAAGCGTCGACAGCGAATATCAGAAATTGAAAAAACAGGTTATCTCTGCGCAGAAGCAATATGCGGAAGCTGCCGAAAAATATAAGGCGGTGAAGTCGTCGAAAGATGAAGAAAAGAAAGTGATTGAAAAGGAACTTGCAACGCTTGCGAAGGAAGTTCCCGAAGAATTGATGAGCGTATATCAAACGAAACGTAAGGAGCGGATTTTCCCCGTCGTGGGCGAAATCGCAGGAAATCGTTGCCCGTTCTGCAGCATGGAACCTCCTTTGGCAGCAAGAAGCAAACTTTCGGGCGGCGGCAAGATCGAATGTGACAACTGCCATAGAATTATTTTCGGCAACTAACAATCTGAACCGACGATACCCCACCGTGCGGCTGAAAAGAAGTTTGCACGGTGACGAAAAAATAATTTTATTGCAGATAGCGGCACTTTTTCTTCCTGTACGGCATAGAATATATCGTGCAGAAAATCATTGCGAAAATCCATTTGGGAAACATACGTTATAATGCCGAGCAATTCTCGTTGCTGACGGGCACTCGTCTATGCGCCGTCGTGAAAGCGAACGGGTACGGGCACGGTGCGGAGGAAGTCGTCAACGCCCTTTCGAGTGTTGCGGATTGCTTTGCGGTGGCGATTATTGAAGAAGGTATCGCCATTCGCACGGCGGCTTGCGGAAAAGACGTGATCGTCTTTACACCTCCGACAAACGAGGAGGAGGGGTATCTTTTGGCGGCGAACGGCTTTATCGCCACCGTGGACGGATTGTATACGGCAAAGCTCTTATCCAAAGTATGCGCCAAGTATCATTTGCCCTTGCGCATACACTTGAAAGTGAATACGGGTATGAACCGTTATGGCATGAACGGGAGTATGCTCGGTAAGGTGTGTACTTTTTTGCAGCACGACCGCTATCTTACGGTGACGGGAATTTACTCCCATCTCTACACGCATTCGCAAGCTGTTTCTAAACAGCAGAAAGAATTGTTTGTGAAGATGCTGACTATCTGTAAACGGTATTTTCCCAACGTCATCGCACACCTGGGTGCTACGTACGGTGCTCTTCAAGGGAAAGAGTATGCGTTTGATATGGTGAGGATCGGCATAGGATTGTACGGCTATTTGCCCTGTTTGACGGAAAAACTTTCGCTCAAAAAAGGAATGAGTACGTACGCCAAGTCGGTGTTTAGCCGCACGTATTCATTTGGCGGCGTCGGATACGGCGACGTAAAAAAAGAAAAGGGTACGAGGCTTACCCTCTATCGAGTCGGTTATGCAGACGGTGTATTGCGCAACCGAAAAAACGGGGTTGAAAACTTTGATAAAAATGCAAACGAGCTTTGTATGGACGTCTGCATTCGAGAGGGGCGTACTGCTCGTGGAAAATATTTTCCCGTCCTGTTGGATGCGGAGAAAATTGCAAGAGAGACGGGTACGATCGTCTATGAAGTGCTCTGTGCGGCGACTCGCCGTGCGGAATTTGTCTACGACGAAGAAATTTTTCCTTCCGAGGACGGGTGAGCTTGTAAAGTCAAGCCGACGGAATGGTTGGAAAAATTCTGATGGACAAGCCTTCTATTTTAGAGATTGTCGTTGGAGATTTGGTTCGTCAGCACCGTCGCACTCGCAAAGATAGAACAGGCTTTGCAACCAAAACGCCCGAAATCGTGAGGGCAAGTCATTATATACATGGAGAAAAATAACCCTGAGAATCATCGGTGGAAAATCCAAAAGCCGTGTGCTTGCGGAGTTTAAGGGGGAGGAAGTTCGCCCTACGTCCGACAGAGCACGTGAAGCATTGTTTAATATTTTGGCGTTACAAATATACGGCACCCGTGTGCTTGATCTCTTTTCAGGGAGCGGTGCATTGGGGTTAGAAGCGCTTTCACGCGGATGTGCGGAGGTTGTGTTTAACGATTGCTCCAAGGATAGCGTTGCCATTTTGAAAAAGAATCTCCTTGCCTTGAAGATTCCCGTAAATGGGGAAGCGGTTAAGGTGTACACGATGGATTATCTTGCTTGTCTGGAAAGCGTGCGAGGACAATTTGACTTGATTTTTATCGATCCTCCTTACCGTTTTGACTATGGTGTAAAAGCGCTTGAAAAAATTGCAGAGAAGGGTTTGCTTTCTTCAAACGGTGTGGCGGTATTTGAGCGTGATCGCCCGTTTGAGGGTGAAATCGCAGGGCTGCAAAAGTACGACGAGCGGAAATACGGCAAGGCGTACTTGACCTTTTTTAAGAGGGGGTAACGTATGGACGGACAGAGAAAATGTATTTTCGCAGGGACGTTCGATCCCCCTACGCTGGGGCATAAAGCGTTAATAGAGGGGTGCGAGGCGCTCTTCGATGAAGTGGTGGTGGCGCTTCTTGTCAATCCGGGAAAATCCCCTTATTTTAGTTTGGAACAGCGCAAAGAGATGCTTCGATTGACCATCGGGGATACGGATAAAGTTCGTATTCTCTCGACGACGGGCACGGTGGCGGAATTGCTCGAACGGGAAAACACCAAGTTTTACGTGCGTGGTATTCGTAACTCCATCGACCTTGATTATGAGAATGCCAATTTTTATGCAAGCAAAAAGTTGGACAAGGAGATTATGGCAATCTATATTCCTTGCCCGCAGGAATTGTTGCACGTCAGCTCGTCCATGGTACGCAGCAGTTTGCAGTTCGGGACGCCCATCGACGAATACGTAACCAAAGAAGTGAAAGAATATATAGAAAGAAACCAAAGAGAAAGGAGCTGTTGATATGCTGGAAAAACAAAATTACATTCCGGAGCCTGAGGAATTTATTGCGGAAAAACCGTTGACGCCTGCATTGCAGGCAATCAAAAAAGCACGTGACGAAGAAATCCGCGACGTCATTGCAGGCAGGACCAAAAAGATGTTGGTGGTTGTAGGTCCTTGCTCCGCACACGAGCCTGCGCCTACGTTGGAGTATATTTCTCGTCTCGGAAAACTTAACGAAAAGGTGAAAAACGAGCTTGTTATCGTGCCGAGAATTTACACGAATAAACCTCGTACCAAAGGGGTTGGGTACAAGGGGATGTTTTTGCAGCCTGATCCCGAGGGTATGGCGGATATTGTGCGAGGCATACGCAGCATTCGAGCTTTGCATTTAGCGGCCATGAACGAATCGGGGTTGACTTCGGCGGATGAGATGCTCTATCCTGAAAATACACCCTACGTCGAAGATCTTTTGTCCTATCATGCGGTAGGTGCAAGAAGCGTCGAAGATCAGCTTCATCGTCAGGTGGCAAGCGGTATTGATGCACCTGTGGGTATGAAGAATCCGATGAGCGGCAATATTTATGCATTGCTCAATTCTATTTTTGCTGCGCAAAGTCCGCAGATTTTTAAGTATCGCAACTATCAGGTTAGCTCGGACGGAAACGCCTATGCGCACGCCATTTTGCGAGGTGGTGTGGACGGCTCGGGGGCGGACGTGCCCAACTTCCATTATGAAACGGTGATGCAACTTGCCGAGCTGTACAAGGGAAGTAAGTTACAAAACCCTGCCATCGTCATTGATTGCAACCATTCCAACTCGGGTAAGCAGTTCAAACAACAAATTCGTATTGCACACGAAGTCATGGAAAATCGTCGTTTTGACGAGGAATTCAAGAATATCGTCAAGGGCTTTATGATTGAGAGTTTCTTGGTGGAAGGCAATCAAAAACACGACGAAGTGTTTGGAAAATCCATCACCGATCCTTGTTTGGGATGGGAGGATACCGAACGTCTTCTTTGCGACATTGCAGAACAGGTGTAAGGAGGTTTGGTATGAAGATTGCATTTTTAGGGCCTGAAGGCAGCTATTCACACTTGGCGGCAAAAGCGTTTTTGCAGACGGAAGGCACAGAAAAATCGACGCCCGGCAACTGGAATGAATGCATTCCTTTCCGCAACTTTCCCGAAGTACTCGATGCGGTGGCGTGTGGCAGAGTGGATGCTGCGGCGGTGCCCATCGAAAACAGTTTGCAAGGGGGTGTTTCACAAAATCTTGATCTCTTGCAGGATGGCGAGAATTTATACGCCGTCAAGGAATACGTGCTGTCCATCGAACACCGTTTGGTGTATAAGGAAGGGATTTCGTTGAATGAAATCGGCAGAGTGTATTCCCATCGTCAGGCACTCGATCAATGTTCGAGATATTTGGATAGAGAAATGCCTTTTGCTTCCCTTCGTGAAACGGAGTCTACGGCGTTTGGTTTGACCAAAGCTATGGAAGATGAGTCGGGCAAGAGTGCGGCGATTGTCGGCTCGCACGTAGTGAGACTTCGCAACGGGTTCGTGATGGGCGAAGATTGTATTTCTGATGAAAAGAGCAATTTTACTCATTTCTTGTTGGTGAGAAAGGGACAGGAACGTTTGCCTTCGCATAGCAATAGAATTTTCTTCTCAGCGGTATGTCCGCATAGAAAGGGGAGTTTGGTGGAACTTTTGCAGGTGATCGCACAATATGACATCAATATGACGAAAATCGAAAGCCGTCCCGTAAAGGGACATCCCGGGAATTTCCGTTTCTTTATCGAAGCGGATTGCGACGTCGGTAGTGAGAAAGTACAGGAAATGCTTTCTGCTATTCGGAAGAATACGTTGGAGTGTAAACTTCTCGGCGCATACGACGCAGGAAAATAAGGCGCTTTCGCACGATAAATTTATGTTCAGCTCACCCCTGCCATGATGTTTTACAT
>CAZBQP010000076.1:0-6368 GCA_964494075.1 uncultured Clostridia bacterium | reverse complement strand
TTTCTTAATTTCTTTATTAAAAAATCCCTCTAAAATAACTTTTCTTTATGGATTATATAAGCAGTGCTTATATATTGTGATTATTTTTGCTTTTTGTTTATGACAGTTTGCTGATTTTTTAATTATCTTTTAGGATAGGAAGAGAGGCGAGTCGGTGTGGATTGTTGGAGTATGATTCGATTGAAAAGGTTTTACGAAAAAGAAAACTTGAGCTTGCACGAGAGGTCTTTCCATCGTTTTATAGGTGACGAATATGCAAAAGAGAACAAATATATACTTTTTTGCAAATGAGAACATCTTTTCCCTATGGACTTATGGTAAAATCTATGGTACAATGCAAGGAGAAGATTGTATGGCGTTTTTCATAAGAAAAACGAGGTGAACAAAATGACGATACAGGTCGAATATAAACAAAGGGAAGGTTATTATGAAAAAGAAAAGAGTGATTTCATTTTTGCTTGCGAGTACGCTGCTCGTTGGAACGACGTTTCCGCTGGCATCTTGCGAATTGTTGGAGAAAATTCCCATTCTCTCGGATATATTCAAACAGAATAAGGAAGACGGAGGTCTTCCCGAATGGGAGCAGAAAGCAGAGCTTACGGAGAACGGCGTGAAATTAACGCTGACAGAAGTAGACGGTGCGGAAGAATATAACGTTTATCACAGCCCCAGCCGTTATGGCGCATACGAGCTTGTGTCTACACAGACAGAGCTTTCCTATACGCATGCCGATAAGTACGGATATTATCGAGTGGATGCGATGAAGGGAGGGGAGGTACTTGAAAGCGAAGAACTTTCCTATGATGAGGAAACGTTTGGCGAAACGATGCGTATTTATGCACCGACGGACGATTGGATGAAAGTCCAGCAAGAAATTGATGAAGCGTGCGAAGCGACGGGACAGTTCTCCAAAACTCGATTTTCCGCAAATTTTAAGGCAGGAAAATATGAGGATTTGGATTTGAGAATGCGCTATTATATGACGTTTTCTGGGTTGGGTAAACTTCCCACGCAGACAGAGCTTGGCGGTTTTAACGTGTATGCGGAGCTTTCCGGTGGGAATGCCACTTGTAACTTTTGGTGCGGCATAGAAAATATCGCCATTGATAGTGACGTACAATGGGCGGTATCTCAGGCGACTTCCATGCGGCGTGTGCAGGTAAACGGAAATTTGGCATTGACGCAAAAGGGTGGAAGCAGTCCTTGGGGTTCGGGCGGTTATATTTCCGATTCCGTTGTTACAGGTACTATTGACGCAGGCAATCAGCAACAGTGGTTGACGAGGAATTCTAAGTGGGGAAATTGGATCGAAGGGGATATGAATCTTACCTTCGTGGGTGCGGATGCGAGCAGTCCCATTCCCGAAAAAGGTATCAACGGATTAAGCACCGTGACGGTAGAAAAGACGCCTGTAATTTCTGAAAAACCTTATCTTGTGTTTGATCGAGAATATTACGTATGTTTGCCTACTTTGCGTAAGGAAGCAACGGGAACGTCGTGGGCATCGAATGAGAAACAAGGCGAATATTTACCCTTGACGGATTTTTACGTGGCAAGATCTGATCGTGATACGGCGGATACCTTAAACGCCGCCTTGAAAAATGGAAAACATTTATTTTTCACACCGGGGATTTATCTTTTGAATACGCCTTTGAAAGTGGAGAAAGCGAACACGGTGATTTTGGGTAACGGGCTTGCCTCCTTGCAACCTACCGATAAAAATCGTGACACGTTGATTGAAGTCGGGGACGTAGACGGTGTGCGCTTGGGCGGATTGATTCTTGACGCAGGTAGGGCAACGAAAAATCTTTTGCGTGTTGGGAATACGAAGACGGGTGTTTCTCATGCGGATAATCCCATTATCATCAACGATCTGTATTTCCGCATCGGTGGTGCGGAGCAGCGCTCGACCTTCGTGGAACAGTCTCTCGTGATCAATGCAAACGACGTCGTGGGGGATAATTTTTGGGTTTGGCGTGCCGATCATTCTTACGGCGTTGCATGGGAGGAAATCTCTTGGGTAGACGACAATGGTAAAACACAGTATTCGGGAAACGTAACGGTCAACGGCGCCGTAATCAACGGTGACAACGTGAAGATTTACGGGCTTATGGTGGAACATTTCCATGAATATCAAACGATTTGGAATGGTGAAAACGGATTTATGGCGTTCTATCAATCGGAAACTCCTTACGATGCGCCTAATCAGGATGCGTATAAATCCTACTGGAAGAATGTGGAGTATGATGGTTGGGCGAGTTATAAAATCGGAGATCACGTGCAAACGCACACGGCGTACGGCTTGGGGATTTATTTCGTAGGACGTAAAAATTGCGTATTTATTTTGGATCACGGTATCGAGGCTCCCTCCAATGCAGGCATTCACATCGAACATATGGCGATTGCGAATTTCTCGTCCGATGATCAGTCGGGGATTCGTCACGTAATCAACAATTACGGGAAAGACGTCATTCGTCCTTTGACAAACGGACAAAAAGTGCAATTCACTTCCTTTATCGGTGGTGTAGCAACGGAATAAAGATATACTTATTACTATAAATAATGTAGCGCCCGAAAGCTTGAGAAAACTTTCGGGCGCTATGTCATATGGAGGTCGTTGATTTTGACTTTTTATAAAAGAGGGAAATGGTAGTTCCTTACTCGTTGAGGCAAGCAGCGGGAATGTTTTCGTCCGTCGTTTGCGATTTGCTCGTAACGGGCAGGAAAAGGTTGGCAAGTTTTTTGCATTTGAGTTCTGCGATGCCGAGCACGACGCAATATACCACTGCACCGACAAGGCAAACGAACGTATCCACCATCGTGTCGATCAATCCGATGTCGAGGTAACCTTCGATGACGAGTGTCTCTCCGTTGCCGAAGGTGATGATGGTTTGCGTAATATCTTGCACCACGATACCTGCGCTATGCGTGCCTGCCAACAGGTAGGACATGAAGCCGTCGATAATCGTATCTTCTTGCATATCGACGGGACCTACGAGGGAACAGCCGTATTCAAAAAGCTCCCACAAAGCGGCAATCATCATGGAGAAGGCGAACCCGAACAGCAGGCAAGCGAAGAAATTCTTTCTTTCGTTTGGACCGTCCACGAGCTTTGTAAACAATCCAAAACCGAGACAAGCGAATACAAATCCGGAAACGGTGTGTAAAATGGTGTCGAAAGAGGGAATGATAGTGTAGAAGTCAAATCCGCAGCCGAGCATATTGCCGACGGGAATAAAGAAGATGGCAATCAAAAATAAAGGAGGAAAGGTTAGATTGAGTAACTTTTCCATGATGGGCACGAGGAGGGGGGTAAACATGAAGCCAAGACAGAGCAGAGCGTCACGTGTTTGATGTACGCAAGCGAAGTAGATACCCGTTCCCAAGAAAAAGGCGGCGACGGCGGCAAGGATTGCCGTATCGACTTTCCTTGTTTGAAAGCGATTCTTAATAAAGGAAAGAAAAGAGGTTTGTTGCATTTTGAAGATGCCTCCGTAAAATTATTTTTTGTGTAAGAGTGCTTCGATTCAAATAAAGCCGAATTATTATAGCGTCTTATTGTTTATAAGTCTTTTCAGAATTGTTAAAATTGTGTGAAATTTTTAGAAATTATATAAAATTTCATTGAAATTTTCTTGTCGTTAGTCAATCGTTCTCCTAAAAAACAGGAGGACGATTTTTTATGACGGAATACATCTTTTGAAGAGGGTGGAAATTTTCCATTTTACATAAGCTTTACATTGTTCAAACGAAATAGCGATAGTTTATTTTTTTTTGGTGCAGTATAATAGTGGCACAAATGAAAGAAAAGGAGAAAAAAAATGAAAAAACTTTTTACAATCATACTTTCTTGTATATGTCTTCTCGGCAGTACGGTTGGATTTACCGCTTGCGGCGGGGAAAAGAATATCACCGTCATTGCCAGAAGCGGTAGCAGCGGCACACGTGAAGCGTTTGAAACGAACGTAACGGATGGTAACGGCAACTACTTGGAAATGAAAATCGACGGCAAAAAGACCTCGCTTACCACTCAGAAGGCGGCGTTTGTAGACAGCACGGGCGTAGTACTTACCAAAGTAGCAAGCGACAAAAATGCAATCGGTTACGTGTCGTTAAGTTCGGTAAATGAATCGGTGAAAGTTGTCAGCGTAAATGGTGTTACGCCCTCCACGTCTACGGTGTTGGACGGCAGTTATAAAATCCAACGTCCCTTCGTTATTATGACCAGTACGACGACGGAACTCACCGATGTGGCGGCGGACTTTCTGTTGTACTTAAAGAGCGAAGTTATGTCCGAACACGCTGCAAAGGCGGGCTGCATTTACCTTGCCGACCCTACTCAACGTGCCAACGAAGGCGAAACGGCGATTCCCGTAGAAAAATACGAAGTAAAATCGGCATTACCCTCGGGCGGTAAAATTACTCTTAGCGGCTCGACGAGTATGGAATTGCTCATTTCCGAAGCGATGATCGGCTATGCGAATCTGTATGGTAGATCGGTGAACGAAGTGTTTGAAGCATTGGATTTGCAGGGTTCTTCCCAGGGTAAAAAGGATGTTAAAGCGGATAAGACGGGTTCTGTTATCGGTATGTCTTCCGCAAGCGTACAAGAAGATGGTATTCAAGCTTTCAACGTATGTTTGGATGCGGTGGCAGTTATCATCAACCCTGCCAACGAAGGCGTGAATGACTTAACGCTTGCCCAACTTTACGATATCTACACGGGCAAAACGACTAAATTCAGCGAGTTGAACAACTGATATGCAAGCAACGAAAATAAAAGAAAAAGCAGGTAAAATTGTGTTTACGGCGGCGGCGATACTGTGTGTCATCGCCGTTGTGGCCATTTTCGTTTTTATGATTATGGAAAGTTTACCTGCCTTTAAAAAAATCGGCGTTTTTAACTTCATTTTCGGCAAGGAATGGTCGCCTGATCGTTTGGATAACTACGACAGCGTTACCCTTTCGGGGAGCTACGGCGTATTCAAAATGATTATCGGCACGTTTGCAGCCACCGTCGGCGCACTTGCGATAGGCGGCACGCTGGGTTATTTTACGGCGGTGTTTATCGCCTTTTACTGCCCTAAAAGACTAAAAAAAGTCTTTTCAGTGACCATTGACTTGTTGGCAGGGATTCCCTCCGTTGTATACGGATTTTTCGGTATTGTCTTCCTATTGCCGATGTTGTCGGTTATTGCTCCGAATGATGGGAGCGGACTTTTGGCAACGTCGTTGATTCTCGGTATTATGATTATTCCCACCGTCGTTTCCCTTTCTAAAACGAGTTTGGAAGCGGTGCCTCGTTCCTATTACGAAGGGGCGCTTGCTCTTGGTTCTACTCATTCGCAGGCCGTTTTCGGTGCGGTGACGAAGGCGGCGAGGTCGGGCGTAACGGCATCATTGGTACTCGGGATCGGGCGTGCGCTCGGTGAAACCATGGCGGTTGTTATGGTGGCAGGCAACGCCGTGGCTTACCCTGACAGCTTGTTTAACAGTTTTCGCGTGTTGACGGCGAATATCGTCATAGAAATGGGATACGCAGGCGAGGTGCAACAAGGTGCGCTCGTGGCGACGGGTGTGGTACTCTTGTTCTTTGTGCTGCTTGTCAATCTGCTGTTTGGTTTTATTTCGAAAAAAGCTATGGGAGCGGCGGTGAAGAAGTCGGGCAAGGGCGTATTTACAAAATTCCGCACCTCGAATAAGGAAAGGAGAAAACCGCAGTGGTTGCGCTCCTGTCGGGATACGCTTGCTGCTTGGAAATATAAATGCAAGACGGCACAAATTGGTGCGGTGGCCTCGTGGACGGCTGGTATTTTTGCAGCCTCAGCATTGCTCCTCGTCGTCGGGTTCATCTTTGTCAAAGGTACGCCGACGCTTTTCCAAAAGCCACACCTTTTGTTCGGAGAATACGAATTCGGCAGCAAAAACATTACCATTCTGCCTTCGATTGTTTCTACGCTGATGGCGGTGGTGTTGAGTTTGCTCGTCGCCGTGCCTGTCGGCGTCTGCACTGCCGTTTTTTTGAACGAATACGCCAAAAAAGAAAACTTCTTAATCCGTGCTATTCGTAGTGCGATCGATTTGTTGAGTGGCGTACCGTCTATCGTCTACGGTCTATTCGGTATGATTGCCTTTTTGCCTTTGTTTGGCGGAAAAAGCTCTATTTTGGCAGGATCGTTGACGGTGAGTTTGATGTTGCTGCCCACGGTGGTACGTTCGACGGAAGAAAGCTTAAAATCGGTGCAAAACAGTTTGAGAGAAGGAAGTTTTGCACTGGGGGCAGGCAAGTTGCGTACGATTTTCAAGATCGTCTTACCATCAGCGCTTCCCGGTATTATGAGTGCGATTATTTTAAGTATGGGTAGAGT
>CAZBQP010000075.1:0-6369 GCA_964494075.1 uncultured Clostridia bacterium | reverse complement strand
TCCACTTTCGCAGCCAGGTACAGCTCGTTGGGAATCTGCATAAAGTTCTGTTTGAGCAAGTAGATATAGAATACGCTGACGAGGAAGGGGAGGGTCAAGTTCAAGAAAGCGTTGAACCAGCCTGCACTCCCGAATTGATTTGTCCAACCGAGATCGGCAACCGTTTTATAGTTGGTGATGGTGAACAATTCGCCGGGAATCATCATCGTTGCGAGCAAAGCCGCAAAGAAGGTGTTTTGACCTTTGAATTTCAAACGAGAAAGAGCAAATGCCGAAAGCACGGTGATGATGAGGGACAAGAAAGTCGAAACAACGCCAACAATCAACGTGTTGATGAAATATCTGCCGAGGGAGGTTTCCGTGAAGACTTCCGCATAGTTGTGGAAATCTCGAATTCCGCCGGGGAAGAGCACCAAGTCAAGGTCGGCATTGTAATATTCGGAAAGGCTTTTTAAGGAGGTTGCGATCATCCAAACAAAGGGGAAAATGACGACGAACGCCATCACGCTCAAGAATACGTAGACGCCGATCTTCCCAAGGATTTTCAAAACGCTCTGTTTCTTGCCTTCCTGTTTGATGTCGCGCTCGTGCATGACACCTTGCGTCAAGGCGTCACCCGTGTGCACGGTGGATTCGGTAGATGCGGACACTTCGGTATTTTCCGTTTCGATGTTTACTTCATTTTTTAATTCATCCATGGTTCCGCCTCCTTAGTAATGTGTTTTTTTGTTGCTGACGTACAGGTTGACCATGGTCACCGCAAAGATGATGGCAAACAAAATCAATGCAGCTGCGCTGGCTTCGCCGTAGAATGCGTCGGGCAATGCGTCGTAAATGAACCCGACCATGGTATAGAGTTGTCCGTCTGCCATGGAATCGCCGAAGATACCGACGATGCTGGTGTATTCCTTAAATCCGCCGATAAAGCCTGTAATTACGACGTAGGCAATCATCGGGGAAAGAAGGGGAACGGTAATTCTCGTAAACACACGCCACTTGGGTGTGCTGTCGATTTTCGCCGCTTCGTAATATTGCTTGTTGACGCTCTGTAAGCCGCCGAGCAAAATCAAAATCTTGAAGGGCAATGCGTTCCATACAATATAAATAACGAGTACAGTAAACTTAGGCCAGTAGGTTGCATCGCCGAATTTGCCGATGCCGTCCAACCAGTTGACGGGCTCGATGCCGATCTTGCCAAGCAAGGTGTTGATGAAACCCCAAGATTCAACGAGGTAGGGCTTGTTAAAGTCGCCTACGACGTCGAAAAGTGCCGCAAATACCATGCCGATTGCAATCGAGTTGGTAACGTAAGGCAAGAAGAATACCGTTTGGAAAAATTTCTGCAAGGGCTTGATGGAGTTGAGAGCAACCGCAATCAAGAGAGCAAGCAGGGTGGACAGGGGAACGGTAACGACGCAGAGCAACAACGTGTTCAAAATTGCCGTACGGAAGGTATCCCCCGACGAGATGACGGTGATAAAGTTGTCGATACCGAATTCAAACGATTCGCCGCCGATAGCGCCCAAACTGTCGTAATTGTTGGTAAACGCCATAAGGACGGTGTTGACGATGGGATAAACGGTGAAAATCAACAACAATACGATGCAGGGGAGTAAGTAGATCCAACCCTTCCAAGAGTTGAAATGCAACTTTTTCCCGACAAGGTCTTTACAGAATGCCTGGTAGACCCATTGCACGCAGAAAGTCTGCCACACCCATTTTACGCAAAAGGTGTTCCAAACCCATTGTACACAAAAGGTTTGCCAAAACCATTTTACGAAAACGGTGTTGAGGAAATCAAGCACTCCGCTCATAACTGCACCTCGAAGTAAATTCTTTCTTCGGTTTGTGCGTCGAAGAGGAATACCTTATGAGGCTTCAACGAGAAATGAACGTTGGTTGCCGTTGCGTCGAGGTGGTTGTCCGCATCGATGATGGAACGAATGATGGGGTTGAGGGACTCAGCATGATGGGAAACAAGGCTCACGTCACGACCCATAACTTCCATATTGGAAAGTTCACAGGTCAAAGGTCCGTTTTCATCCAAAATGAAGCCTTCGGGACGAATCGCCGTAATCACGTCGCCGTCTTTCACACCCTTGACGTTCAAAACGGCTGCGTCGCCGATATAGAGACGTTCGTTTTCCACTCTGCCCTTGAATACGTTGATGGGAGGAGTGCCGAGGAATTTTGCAACGAACAAATTCGTAGGATTGTCGTAAATCTCTTGAGGCTTACCCGTTTGCTGTACGACACCGAGCTTCATGACGACGATGACGTCGGAGATACTCATTGCTTCTTCTTGGTCGTGGGTAACGAACACCGTCGTGATTCCCGTTTCCTTTTGAATACGTCTGATTTCTTCACGAGTCTGCAAACGAAGTCTTGCGTCGAGGTTGGACAAAGGTTCGTCCAAAAGCAGGACGCGGGGCATTTTAACCAATGCACGGGCGATTGCTACACGTTGCTGTTGACCACCGGACAATTCGCTGGGCTTTCTGTCCATAAGCTCGTCGATTTGTACGAGTTTTGCTGCTTCTTGCGCACGTTCAAGCATAGCCTCTTTCGTCATTTTGTCTTTGCCGCGAAGGTTTTGCAAGGGGAAGAGGATGTTCTGCTGTACGGTCATGTGAGGGTAGAGGGCGTAGTTTTGGAATACCAAACCGATGCCTCTGTTTTCAGGTGCAAGATTCGTGACGTCTTCTTCGCCGAAGAAGATCTGTCCCGAAGTGGGCTGTTGCAAACCGCTGATCATGTACAGCGTGGTGCTTTTTCCGCAACCGGAGGGGCCGAGAAGGCCGACAAGTTTGCCGTCGGGGATTTCATACGTGAAGTTGTTAACTGCAGTCACGTCCTTGCCCGACTTCTTGTCACGGCTGGGGAAAACTTTCGTGAGATTTCGTAATTCTACTTTCATAAAATTCATTCCCTTTTGTTATAGTAATTTATTTAATCAATTGCTTGAATTAAAACGGTTTATTGTTCGCTCGGACGCTCGTTCGCCTTCTCTTCTTCTTCAAAGGCAATGCGGTCGGCTTCCGTATCGAAAATCATCTGGCTTGCAAAATCTACGACGACGGTGTCGCAAAGCAAGTCGTGAATGGCTGCGTTGGTCTTCGACGAGAACACAACGAAGAGCTGCAATCCAAAGAATAACAAAAGCGTGATGAGTCCGACGCTGCCGATCAATCCGAACATGATCATAACGAGGATGAGGATGGGGAACATCGTCTCAATGGTATACGAACCGATGATGGCACGTATAAACAAAACGGGGTTGCTCGCTTTTGTAAGGTTGGTGCGAATGACGCCCAGCCCGAATATCTTTTTGCCCAAAGTTCGGCCGTGACCGAAAAAGAGGGGGATTAAGAATTGCCAGATTAAAATGGAGACAAATGCGCTGATTGCGACGATTGCCACGGTCATGTAGAAAATGGTGTTGGTAAGCTTCACGTATTCCGCATCTTCACGAATGGCGGCGCTTGCTTGTTCGAGAATTTTATCTCGCTCCGTCTTTTCTTCTTCCGTCATCTTGTCGTATTCCTCTTCGGAAATGGAGAACTTGATGCCGAATTGCTCTTCATATTGCGCAAGACGAGTGTCCAGCTGCTGTTGATAGTCGCTGTAATGGAAGATTGCAGACACGGCGACAGAGACGCCGAGTGCCAGTGTGATGGTCAAAATAATATCGAAGAGGAGTGCGGAAATGCGTTTCCACAGACCTGCTTTTTGCAAAGTAACAGACATGTTTTAATTTCCTTGATAAAATAGGGGATAAACGCTTTGCACACAAAATTACAACGCCGCTATCCTCAATGTGGATAACTCGACATATTTATATGCACACAAGTATATGATACCACATCTTTCGACAAAATGCAAATACTTTTCCGATATTTATCGAAAATTATCGAAATTTTCATAATACTATGCATATAATTCAAAAAGTGAATAATGTAAGCAAAAGTGTTCAAGAATAACGATATACGGGTGAAAAAGGGAAGAAAGTGTTGAAAAAAATTATAAAATTCCCTTGACAGAATGGGGAAAAGCAGGTATAATTACTGTAAATAAATCTATTATGGAGCAATTATTTATGGATATTCAGAATATTTTGTCGAAATGCGATCATACGCTGCTTTTGCAGACGGCTACTTGGGAGCAAATCAAGAAAATTTGTGACGAAGGAATGCAGTATAAGACGGCGTCCGTCTGTATTCCCCCTGCTTACGTTGAACAGGCGAAAAAGTACGTTGGGGATAAGCTCGCCATCTGTACGGTTATCGGCTTCCCCAACGGATACAATACCACCGAGACCAAGGTGTTTGAAACGAAAGACGCCATTGCAAAGGGTGCAGATGAGATTGATATGGTCATCAATATCGGCGCTTTGAAGGACGGAAGAGGGGACCAGGTACGTGATGAAATTGAAAAAATTAAAGAAGCTTGCGGGGAAAAAATCCTCAAAGTCATCATTGAAACTTGTCTTTTGACGGAGGAAGAGAAAGTGCTTTGCTGCAAACTCGTAACCGAAGCCGGTGCAGACTATATCAAGACCTCTACGGGCTTTTCCAAAGCGGGCGCAACGCTTGAGGACGTACGTCTTATGAAGGCGAACGTTGGTGAAGGGGTGCTCGTAAAGGCTGCCGGCGGTATTTCCGGTTTGGAAGATGCGCAAAACTTCCTCGACGAGGGGGCTTCCCGTCTTGGTACGAGCCGTGTTGTTAAAGCGGTGCAGGGAATTCAAGGCAGCGGTTATTAATTCGTAAATATAGAAAAAAAGGAGATTTTTATTATGGCTACACCTCATATTGCTGCAAAAGAAGGCGATTTCGCAAAGACGGTTTTGATGCCGGGCGATCCTTTACGTGCAGAGTTTATTGCAAAAAACTATTTGGAGAATGCCGTGCTCGTGAATAACGTACGTGGCGTGCAGGGATACACGGGTTACTATAAAGGTAAACGAGTGTCCGTCATGGCTTCGGGCATGGGACAGCCTTCCATCGGCATTTATTCGTACGAGCTCTATCATTTTTATGGGGTAGAGTGTATTATTCGTGTTGGCTCCTGCGGCTCTTTTTCGCCCGATCTTCACGCACGTGATATCGTGGTTGCGATGGGGGCATGTACGAATGGAAACTATGCGGCACAGTATAAATTGCCCGGAACGTTCGCTCCGATTGCAGATTTCTCTATGGTGAAAAAGGCTGCTGAGGAATGCGAAAAGATGGGCGTGAATTATCGCGTGGGGAATATTCTTTCTTCGGATATGTTCTATGACGATGCAAACTCGGGTATGGAATGGGCAAAGATGAACGTGCTCGGCGTGGAAATGGAATCGGCTGCGCTGTATTGCAATGCTGCACGTGCAGGGAAGAAAGCGCTTTGCATTTGCACCGTAAGCGACTCTTTCGTATATCCCGAAGAAAATACCACGGCGGAAGAAAGACAAAATTCCTTCACGAAAATGATGGAAATTGCGTTGAACATTGCGGAGGCGTAACATTCCATGGCAAAGCGTGCTTTTTTAATCGTGTTGGATAGTTTTGGAATCGGTGAGATGCCCGATGCTGCAAACTGGGGAGACGAGGGAAGCAACACCCTCGCCTCGATTCGTTCTCACCCCAATTTCCATTGTCCAAACTTGGAAAAAATGGGACTTTTCAACATTGACGGAATCGGCGAAAGAAATGTTTCACCAAATACCTGCTATGCTCGTATGACGGAATCCTCCAAAGGAAAGGATACCACGATCGGGCATTGGGAAATTGCCGGAATCTACTCTCCTGATCCTCTTCCCACCTATCCGAACGGCTTCCCCAAAGAAGTGTTAGACGAATTTGAAAAACGCACGGGTAGAGGGGTTCTTTGCAACTTGCCTTACTCGGGCACGGAAGTTATCAAGGATTACGGCGAAGAACATTTGAAAACGGGTAAACTCATCGTGTATACCTCTGCGGACAGCGTATTTCAGATTGCTGCGCATGAGAAACTTGTTCCAATCGAAGAATTGTATCGCTATTGTGAGATTGCTCGTGAGTTGCTCCAAGGCAAACACGGGGTTGGGCGAGTGATTGCCCGTCCTTTTGAAGGGGAGTATCCGTTCAAACGTACGACTCGTCGTCATGATTATTCTCTTTTGCCGCCTTCTCAAACCGTCCCCGACATTATGAAAGAGGCAGGATATGACGTGATTTCCGTGGGTAAAATTTTCGATATTTTTGCAGGTCGAGGATTCACCGAAAGCCATCCTACGACGGGAAACGAAGGGGGCATGGCTGAGACGATCAAGCAAATGCAACGTGATTTCAACGGACTTTGCTTTATTAATTTGGTCGATTTCGACATGGTGTACGGACATCGTAACGA
>CAZBQP010000074.1:0-6460 GCA_964494075.1 uncultured Clostridia bacterium | reverse complement strand
CCCCTATATGGCGAAAAATCACTCGTATTTATCTGCCGCTTTCCGCTCCATACGTTTTGCGTGAATCGGGCGGGGCATTGGCCTTTTCGTTAAAGTTGATCGTTTCGGCGGAAGTTTTGGCGAGTACGGCAAAAAGTTTGGGCGGCATGATGCAGGAAGCAAAAATTTATGCGGAAATTCCACAGCTTTTTGCGTTGGTGTTTATCACCTTTTTCGTGGGATTGGTTGTAGAGCTCGCCGCATCCCTGCTTGCCACCTATGCGGAAGAACGTATTCGATAAACGTAAAAGGGAAAGCCGTTTTATTCTTCTGCGGTTTGGGTAGGACAGCTCTTTTTCAATAGCTATATGATGAAAAAAGTTCCGAAAAAATCGGAACTTTTTTATTAAATCGCTTGTTATTATCGATAAAAAGTTGTATAATGATAAAAAAGGAGTTGCGTATGAAGAAACAAGCGGAAGTGAAAGAGATATCCAAAGCGACGGTGGCACGTATGCCGCTGTATTTGCATTTTTTGCAAGAAGAGGCGTCGAAAGGGGCGCAGTATATCTCTTCCACAGTGATTGCACAAAATATTTCCGTCTCCTCGGTGCTGGTGCGCAAAGATTTGGCGCTTGTCTCTTCGGAGGCAGGGAGACCTCGTTTGGGCTTTGCAATCAGCCGTTTGATTGTGGATATTGAAAAGTTTTTAGGCTATGACGTGCTTTCCGACGCTGTAATCGTAGGCGCAGGGGGGCTTGGCAGAGCATTCCTCGGTTATGAAGGGTTCAAGAACAACGGACTTAATATCGTTGCTGCTTTCGACGTGTCCGAAAAACTCATCGGTACTCACGTATTAGGCAAGGAGATTTTGCCCATTTCCGAGCTGGATTCATTCGTCAAAGAACATAAGATTCGTATCGGAATCATCACCGTGCCGAAAGCCGCCGCACAGGACGTTTTGAATAAAATGGTGGAGGCAGGTATTAAAGCAATTTGGAATTTTGCCCCGGCACCGTTGCGTGCACCCAAGGACGTCGTGCTCAAAACGGAAGATTTGGCGGCGTCGCTCGCCATGCTGGCAGGAAAGCTTTACACCTGATTTTCTTTTGATGTTTTAAGCCCCGAATACGGGGCTTTTTTATTTCCCGAAAAATGTTTCTCGCAATCAGTGTATGTACACGTGTACATATGAGAACGTTTACATGGGTGGTGAAGAACGCTTTTTTTTGGTTTGGTATGCGCTCGATGAGTGAGTGGGAAATTCGCAAACTCGAAAAAAGGAATATAGGCACTGTTTTTCGTTTAATTTGACGTTTTTTGGAGAAAATGGAGCGAGAAAATGTCGTAACGGCAAGAAAATAGTAATTTTTTCCAAAAATTCGGCAAAAGCATGAAAAACCTACTATATTATAGTATATTACGCCTGAAAAATCGAAAAATTCCTAAAAATTTATTGACAAAGTGCAAAAAAGAGTATATAATAAAATCACTATTATGGATTTACATCCACGACGCAATCAAAAGAAAGCATGGAAGCATATGGTGAATTTATGAATCTTTCTGTAATTACCATCTTCATAATCAGTGCGTTCGCTTTGCTCAGTGTGAAGTATTTACAGGAGGTCTGTAAGAACGGAACTTTGGAAAAGCGGTTGCTGAAGTTTGCGAAAAACGCCCTGCGTGTAACCTATATGGGGGTTGCAGCAGCCGGCGTATTCTGCCTTGCTATTTTCTTTTTCCCTCTGCTTAGATTTATCGGCTTTGCCGTTATCCCGACCGACGTCGTGCAAATGATCCGTAAATTGATGATGGCGATTTTGGAAATCGACTCCGTGCATGAAGCATTGCAAATTCTGGCAAGTACGGCACTCTTTGCCGTAGGATTCAGCTTGCTATTCTCGGTTTTCGGATTTGTTGCTTCGAGAATGGTTGTCATTTTCTGTTTGTTTGAACAGTGCTATGCAGAACAAAAAATCCAAGATTGGAAGGCTTCGGTAGACGAGCAGAGACGCTCGTTTGGAAAAATCTTCCTTCATTTTTCTCATTTAAGAATTTAATAGACAGCCTGACGGATAGCAGACCCGTCGGGCTAAAGGCAGTTTTCGCTGCCTAAAAACGCACAACATCTTCATACCATGTCTTTTGCGACGACAGGGCGTTTTTACACGTTTTGTCCAAACTTTCCGTTGTTTTTATGGTGAACGGAGGGGAAGTCGCATGACTTTTCATTCGCGCACGTACGTGCGTAGGCGCATACGCGCCTACGAAAACTCTCTATTCAGGGATTCTCTTTTGAATTTTTGGGTGGAAATGAGCGGCGAACGAGAGTTTTCAAGACGGAGGTTTGAATGCTGGCGTTTTTTTTGTTGCTCAAAAATCAGGGAGAACTTTTTTGACATTTTTCTCCCGACTTAACCCAAATTTGAAAAGATTCTCCCTTTTTTGCAAGAAAGGAAGGGGAGCGGAATATATATTTACCGCAAGATAGACAGAGATCTTGCGAATAGGAGGAGGCATTTCATGCTAATAGAAGTCAAAAATCTTTGTAAACGTTACACTGCGAAAGCGGATTATACGATCAAGGATATCAACCTGTACGGGAACGCCGGAGAAATCATCGGCGTCTTGGGACATAACGGTGCGGGGAAATCCACTACCATCAAATGCTTGACGGGGATGCACCCTTACGAAGAGGGAACAATTCGCGTCAACGGCTACGATTTGAAAAAAGATTCCATAAATGCCAAACAACATTTCGGCTACGTCAGCGACGAGCACGTACTCTTTGAAAAGATGACCGGTTATGAGTTTGTGAACTTTATGGCGGACATCTACAACGTCAGCTCAAAGGATAGAAAAGCGAGAGTGGCACGTTTTCAAGAATTGTTTATGCTCGGTGATTCCATTTATAATCCCATCTCTTCTTATTCGCATGGTATGAAACAAAAGATCTCCTTTATGGGTGCGCTTATTCATAACCCCAAAGTGTTTATTTTGGACGAACCGATGGTGGGGCTTGATCCTTTCACCGCAAGTCAGGTGAAGTTGTTCTTCCAAGAGCATGCGGCGGCAGGGAACTTGGTGTTGTTCTCCACCCACAATTTGGACGTCGTAGAAAAGCTTTGCGATCGTGTTTACATCATCGATCAAGGAAGAATCATCCGCGAAATCGACATGGATTTGTTTAGAGCGAGCGGTTTGGATTTTGAAAACTATTTCTTATCAATTACACAAAGGGTTGCAAAAGCGTAAATTATGAGAGAATTTTGGATTTTATTCAAGCATGAATTAAAAATGCAATTCCCGCTCAGATCGCAAAAGGGAAAATTCGATTTTATCGGAAGTTTGTTATCCCTGTTGGCGACGGTGCTGGTGGCGGCGGTGTTCGTCTTGTTGGTATCCACAATTGCGGAAAATTACGTTGCAGTGGAAATTGACAAAGTGTCGGCACCCTTAGCACGTGGGAAGGAACTGTTAAACTTGTTTTTCACTATCATCATTCTTGCGATGTCGGTGCTCTGTATGGAAAAAATGCGCAGCACGTTGACGCAAAAGAAGGATAAGGAGCTGTTCTTGCGTCTTCCCGTCAAACCGCAGACGATTTTCATGAGCAAGCTTTGCACGCTGATGATTTGGAATTATATTTTGGCATTCGTCTTGATGGGCAGTGTCAACATCATCTTCTATTTGGCGTTGAAATCGACTTTGGTTGCCACGGGGAGTGTGGTGTCGTACTGGATCTATTCGGTGCTTGCATGGTTGTTTTTGCCCATGACGGCGTTTTTGATCGCCACCATATTGCTGGTGCCTTACATCAAGTTTATTGATTTCATCAGCAACAAGTACTTGCTCATCTTCCTCTTGCTCACCATCATCGTTGTAGCGGCGTTCTTGCTGTATTCGGCGCTGTTGAGCATCGTGCAAACGATGTTTGAGACGGGTTCGATCAAATTCCTGTTCAACGAACGGTTTATTTTGACCTTACAATGGCTGTTGACCTGGACGTATCCTGCAAATTGTTTCGCTTCCATTGTTTTGGGTGAAGACTTGCTTCAATCGTTTGCCATCGTCCTCGGCATCACGCTCGTATCGGCGGCAGCTGTGTACCTCGTCTCTAAGAGATTGTTCTACGCAACGCTGTATAAAAATGACAACAAACGTCAAAAGGGCAGACGCAAAACTCGTTTTGCTACGAAATCGCCCCTCCTTTCCTTGATGAAAAAGGAATTTATCAGTGTCTTCCGTGATCCTCAACATTTGTTCTCATATTTCTCGATTGCGGCGGCAATGCCCGTTATGGTATATTGCTGTTATACGCTCTTTGATTCCTTGATTTGGAATGCGTTGGGTATGCGAGTCAGCTTCGCTTTGGCGCTGTTGGTATTGTTGATTTTCAGCATTTTGACCAACACGTTTTGTGCGACGAACATCAGTCGTGACGGCAGAGCGGCGCTCAACGCAAAGCTTTTCCCTGTCAAACCTTCCTTGATCTTGCTTGCCAAGGTACTTTTCTGCGACATCGTCAGTTCGTTGGCAATCGTGGCAAGTACGATCGTACTTGCGAACGCCACGAAGTTGTCCGTGTTGGACGCTGTCATCTGTATGTGTATCGCTTTGATTTTCTCGGTGGCGCAGATCTTTATCGCAACTCGAATGGACTTGAACCACGCAAAGGTGGCGGCTTCTCCCATCGAAATGGAAAAGCACAGCAATCGTACGGTGGCGAAAGTCGTATTCCTCGGATTGTTTTTGGCTTTGGTGCTTGGCGTGCTTGCGTTGCTCATCACCATATTTGCGAACATGGAGAGCATCGAAATCATCGCACAGCTCCATTTGCAAGGCTGGTATGCGTATGCAGTTCCTGCCGTTGGCGGTTTGCTCTACCTCGGTTTTGCAATTCTGTATTATTCCGTCAAGCTGGACAGAAGTTTTGACAACTTGCTTGCATAAGGAGGGAAAGCCGTGAATAAGAAACTTATTTTATTAATGTTGGCTTTGCCTTTGATTTTGATGATCGTGCTCTTCACCGCAACAAGTACGGTAAGCCTTACCGTCAAAGTGCCCGTGGAGAGAATTGAGATCAGCGGCGAACCCATCGTCTACCTCGATTTGGACGACGGTGACACCTACTCCGTGGAATATACCGTATATCCCACCAACGCAGCGAATCGTGAGATTAGTTTCAGCACTTCGCAGGTGGACACCTCCTCCTTGGCAGAGCTGGAATTCGATGTGGAAACGAAGGTGATCACTCCCAAGACTTGCGGAAAAGCACGTGTCGTGTTGACCACCATCGACGGCGGATTCACCGACAGCTTCATCGTGATCGTTTCGTCAAAGAGTTTGCAACAGATCGAATCGAGTGTTGCGGACGAAATTGTGAACGTTGGCGAGACAACGACGATTACGACGGAGTTTACCCCGAAAAACGCCCCGAATAAACAGCTTCGTTATGAAGTGGTGGAAGGGGAAGACGTCGTCAGCGTTAACAGTCAAGGCGTCGTAACGGGGCTTTGTGTGGGCGAAGGGACCATTCGTGTTATCTCCCGTTTCAACGAAGAAATTTATTCGGAAGTGAAAGTGCAGGTGACGAGCGCTGCGGCAATGCAGTTCGTACAGCATAGCGTCACGAATACGATGCAACAGGCAGGCGGTTCTATTCCTCTTTATATAGAAGCAGGCATCGACTTTACTTACGATATTGAAGTGTTCGACGGAGAGGGGAATACGGCAACTGACGTAATTACCTATTCGTTAAATCGAGAGAATAAATCCCTTGATTACACCTTCCGTGAAGGGTTTGAAGGGAAGATTGTTGTGAAACTCACCGTGCACGTGGAAGGGGTGGACGCATTCGAGGACGAATGTACGATTACCCGTCTTCGTCAAATTCAGGCAAACTGGGTAGGAGCGAAGAGTATCGCCGTCAAAGTCGGCAGCACGCAGTACGTGAATTTCGAGGTCAATCCTTCCAACGTGGAAATCGCCTACGAGATCGCTTATGAAAATGACCAAGGGTATATTTCGGTGGTGGAAGACGTGGAGAACGGACAGCTGATCATCACCGCATTGGAAGCGGCAGAGGACTTCGGCGAAAGCTACACCAAGGTAATTTTGAAACTTTGGGCGACGAACAATCCCGAACAGGTGGTCACTCTCACATTGACCGTCAATATTTATAACTAAGGAAATCCAAACAAATAAGGAAATATATTTCAATAGGAGATAGAAAGATGAAAAAGACTTTATTGGCAGTATTGGGCTTACTTTGTACGGCAAGTCTTGCAGCAGGCATTGCATCTTGTTCCATAATTATGCCCTCCACTCCGAGCGACGGCACAAGCAGCACTTCTTCGAGTAGTTCGAGTAGTTCGAGTAGTTCGAGTAGTTCGAGCAGTTCGAGCAGTTCGAGCAGTTCCGGCAGTTCGAGTAGTTCGAGCAGTTCGAGTAGTTCGAGCAGTTCGAGCAGTTCGAGTAG
>CAZBQP010000073.1:0-6469 GCA_964494075.1 uncultured Clostridia bacterium | reverse complement strand
TGCTTTCTATTCTTTTCATAATTTTGCAGTATCCATCCGACAACCATGACCAAGGCTTACTGTTTTTCGACAAACTTTTTCAAAATTTTAAACATTTCTTCGGAAATGACGTGCTCAATGCGGCAAGCATTCTCTTCCGCCAATTCTTTATCAGCGCCCGTTCTTTCAAGCAGCGCTGTAATCACTCGATGACGTTCATAGATATCCGTCGCCTTTTTCAAACCCGATTCCGTCAAGAGAATTTCACCGGAAGAGGTACGTGTGATATATCCGTTTTTTTCAAGCAAACCGACGGCACGAGATACGCTCGGCTTTGAAAAACCGAGTTCGCCTGCAATATCAATTGCGTGGACGGCAGATTTTTGTTCTCGCAAAAGCAAGATCGTTTCAAGATACATTTCTTCCGATTCATGTGTTTTCATGAGGTTCCCCTATGCTAACTATGGTTTACTTTTCTTCTATTATAAGCTTTTTCTTTTCGTTTGTAAAGTTTTCACGCCCGATAATAAAAAAATTTTCCATTTTTCCGAAAAAATTTTCCTAAGTATTATTTCTTAAACAAATCAAAAAAGCCTTTCTTGGCGTAAGTCTCTATTTCGATGGATAAAACGTGGTATCCTTGCGTTTCCAACCTTCTCTTGACAAACTCTTCATCCAGCATATTTTCGGACAAAATCAACGTCTGTCCCTTCGCATGAGAAGAAGTCACCTTTTTCACTTTCACAGCCTGTCTAATCAAGTCGTTGACATGGGATTCACACATTCCGCAATGCATACCGTCAATTTGTATCATAATTTTCCACATATTATCCTCCTCTTTATCAAGGAATCATTCTTGTGATTGCCTTTCTACTCTTTTCACTCAACGCACAAACCACCCCGCAGGCATCCTCTTTCGCTTCGTTTGCCGTCAATCCACATTTATCCGTCAATTGTTTCGTCACATACGCAATCACCCGTTCGTATTCAGACAGAATTGCTTTGCCTTGGACGGTTACCAGCGCATACTTTCCGTCGGCGGAAAGATACCCCTTCATCCTCAGCTTATCCATTGCCTTATATACACTTACGTCCGACACCCCGACTCGCTCCGCAATCTGCGCAACACAGACTTTCCCGTCCAACCTGCCGTTTTCATAAATTTCGGATAAATATTTATATTCCGATTTTGTCATATATTCTCTCCCGACTTTTCAAAAGGGACGCAAATCTATTTTGCGCCCCTTCGTTTCTTTTATTTCCTTTCTTGATGACAACATCCTTTCATCGCACAATTCTGACATCCACAAGAGCAGGAAGATTTGCCTTGCTTCTTTTGTCTTAAGAGATATGCGACGAGAGCCGTTACCCCACCTGCTAATATCAGCAGCAATAGCATAGATCCGATATTATACGTAAGCCATTCAAGCATTTCTTCCGCCTCCCATCATTATTTCACTTTTACCTCTTTTGTCAATTTGTTGGATTCCTTATACGGTCTGACAAGCATATATACGATACCTGCCACAAGAGCCACAGCCACGATAAAGGAAATGATATTCAAAGGATTGTTCAAATTTCCCGTGAACAAATTGCCGAAGGCATTGAAGATCAGCGCAATTGCATACGCAAATACGCATTGATATGCGATAGCAAACGCCGTCCACTTACCATTGTTCATTTCACGCTTGATGGCACCCATTGCCGCAAAACAAGGCGCACAAAGCAAGTTAAAGATCAAGAAGCTGTAACCGCTGACCGTCGTGAACGCCGTCGCAAGGTTGCCGTACACCGTACCGTCGCCGCCGCCATAGAGAATGCCGAGCGTACCGACAATGTTTTCTTTTGCCACAAGCCCCGTAATCGAAGCGACCGTTGCCTGCCAGTTACCAAAACCAAGAGGCGCAAATATCCATGCAAGTCCTTTACCAAGGTAAGCGAGAATACTGTTGCCGATTTCTTCTTCCGCAAGCATTCTGAACGTCCCATCCACAAACCCGAAGTAGGAGGTGAACCAAATCACGATCGTCGAAAGCAAGATAACCGTGCCAGCCTTCTTAATGAACGACCAGCCACGTTCCCACATAGAACGAAGAACGTTTCCTACCGTAGGCAAACGATATGCCGGCAATTCCATAACGAAAGGCGCAGGTTCACCTTCGAAAGGTTTGGTCTTTTTCAATATAATGCCCGATACGATAATTGCCGCCATACCGAGGAAGTACGCCGAAGGAGCTACCCACCAAGCGCCGCCGAAAATCGCACCTGCAATCGTTGCAATAAACGGAAGTTTTGCACCACAAGGGATGAAGGTCGTCGTCATGATCGTCATTCTTCTATCCCTTTCGTTTTCAATCGTTCTGCTTGCCATAATGCCGGGAATACCGCACCCCGTGCCGATCAGCATAGGAATAAACGACTTACCAGAAAGCCCGAATTTTCTAAAAATTCTGTCGAGTACGAAAGCAATACGCGACATATAGCCGCAAGATTCCAAAAGGGCAAGGAAAATGAACAGCACGAGAATCTGAGGCACGAAACCGAGCACGGCGCCAACACCTGCCACGATACCATCCAAAATCAAGCTCTGCAACCAATCCCAACAATGAATTGCATTCAAGCCCATTTCCACAAGCACGGGAACGCCGGGCACCCATACGCCGTAATCAGCAGGATCGGGTTCTGCAAACTCATACGTTTCATACAACGTTGCAATCGCTTCAAGAAGCGCTGCCTTCGTCGCCGTCAAGCTTTCATCAGCCAACGTTTCTTCGTCGTATACGACGTATTCAAAGGAGAAATCGTCGCTGTATCCGTTTGCAAGTATTTCCAATTCCGTCTTTGCAAGCAATGCGTTGAAATCCTCAGATTCCGTATCCAGCGCACTTTCCACTCCTTCCGTATCCACGTCATTGTCCTGCAAATAGGTGATGAAGCCGTCTACAATGGCAAACTGATCGCCGTAGTCACCTGAAACTTCTTCGTATTGTCCGCTTCCGATTCCAAAAAGATGGAAACCATCACCAAAGAGCCCATCGTTCGTCCAATCGGTCACCCAAGCCCCCACCGTCGTCACGGAAATGAAATAGACGATGAACATGACGATAGCAAAAATAGGCAATGCCAACCAACGGTTGGTGACAACTTTATCAATCTTGTCGGAAACCGTCATCTTTTTCGCATGCTTTTTCTTGTAGCAGCCTTTCAGCATTTCCGCTATGTACACGTAACGCTCGTTGGTGATAATACTTTCAGCATCGTCGTCAAGCTCTTTTTCCGCTGCCGAAATGTCCGTCTCGATATGTGCTTTCACATTCGACGGAATATTGAGCTCGGTCATAACCTTATCGTCACGTTCAAAAATCTTGATGGCATACCAGCGTTGCTTTTCTTCGGGCTTATCATGCAAAACCGCTTCTTCGATATGCGCAATCGCATGTTCGACCACCCCGGAGAAGGTGTGCATAGGAACGGTTTTCCCCGTCTTAGCAGCTTTAATTGCCTCTTCCGCAGCAACCATAACGCCCTCCCCTTTCAAAGCGGAAATTTCCACCACTTTGCAGCCCAAACGACGAGAAAGCTCTGCCGTGTCAATCTTATCTTCCGATTTTTTCACTACGTCCATCATGTTGAGCGCAATTACGACGGGAATACCAAGCTCCGTCAACTGCGTCGTCAAATACAAGTTTCTTTCCAAGTTCGTCGCGTCCACGATGTTGAGAATGGCATCCGGGCTTTCCGCCAAGAGATAATTTCTCGCAACCACTTCTTCCAATGTATAAGGCGAAAGCGAATAAATACCGGGAAGGTCGATAATCGTTACGTCCTCGTGCTTTTTAAGTTTACCTTCTTTCTTTTCCACTGTTACACCGGGCCAGTTCCCAACAAACTGATTCGATCCCGTCAACGCATTGAACAACGTCGTTTTTCCACTGTTCGGATTGCCTGCAAGGGCTATTTTAATACTCATTTTTTTGTTTTCTCCTTTGTTAGCAATGGCTAACTCATTCTTAAAAAAATTTGCTTTTTATTCAACTTCGATCATTTCCGCATCTGCTTTACGAAGGGAAAGTTCGTATCCTCTTACTGTTACTTCGACGGGATCCCCCAACGGCGCCACTTTACGGACGTAGACCTGCGTACCTTTCGTGATACCCATGTCCATAATTCTGCGTTTTACCGCACCTTCACCGTACAATTTTTTCACCATTACGGTTTCACCGATTGCCACTTCTCTTAAAGTTTTCATTTTATGACCTCCTTTCCGTATAGCATTTTACGCCATGCGGATATTCTGTACTTATTCAATAAACCGAAAATCGGATTTATACCATTACCTTTTGCGCCAGTTCCTTGCTCACCGCAATTCGTACGTTCTTGACGTTTACGATCAAATTTCCCCCTATCGAACTGACTATATTCACCGTACCACCCACAACGAAGCCCAAATCTTCCAGATGCTTTTTCACTTCGGGCGAACCTCCCACTCTTTTTATGACGCTCTCTTCCCCCATATCTGCAAAAGTTAAAGGAATCATGTTATCACCTCGTATTATGCCATTCCCATCTTGAGTTTGCATATGCTAACTCAAGAGGATAATTTTAGTTAGCTTCCGCTAACCGTTTACTATTATACTCCCTCTTTTTTATTATGTCAATTATTTTTTCGACGTTTTTTTAATTTTTTTCAATTTTTTTCATCGTTTTTTTCACATAAGAGAAAACCGTCCCTCGAAAGGAGCGGTTTTCCCGAATGCAAAGTATGTGTTTTGATATGTGTAAACAAGTTTTATAAGAGCGTCCTAAAACGAACCCCTCTTTTCTCCTTTGAGTTCTCTTCTATTCCCGTGCAAGCTTTTTCAAAATAACTCGGCAGGCTTTCTTGACCAACGAACTCACGCAGATTACGAGTCCGCAAACGCCGATTACAACCATCACTTTCATTTCCGTCCTCCTACATTGATTTTTTAGTTAGCAATTGCTAACTTCATGTATATTGTACACCATTCTTTCCCCTTTGTCAAGCGTTAGCAATGGCTAACTTGAAAATAAATAAAAAATTTTTTCATCGGTGGCAGGTCTACTTCTGCTGCAAAAAAACGGATTTAGCGCATAAAAGTTGTGCTTGGCTTCACTCTTTTCCACAAATCTTGACAAAAAATGCAAAAAAATAAGCACTTATGCCACATTTTGCATAAGAACTTATTTTTGATCCGATTGAAAACTCAGCCGAGCTTTTTCACGATATAAAAATTATCCGCCTTGCAATCGTACAAGCCGATCACCCGTTTATTGTGATAATCTTCCAAAACAAAATGTGCGAATATACCACTTGAAAAACAAGGACTGGTACACACCTATTGGTGCTCCACGCTATTTTTTAAGGGCTTCTTTTGTCAAATCGTTTTGCATAATCTCTCCGCACGCTCGACTAAAGTCCATTCTTCACGAATCCCCCCGGGAATCAAGAAGAATTCATATATTACATACATATATTACTATAATCCATGAACACTTTTTATTTATTATATCATACTTGCAAGGGGAAAATCAATCTTTATCCTGAATAGTAAGCGGCTTTTTTGTAAAAGCTCCCCATACTTTCTAAAAAAAAGCCTCGATATGTTCGCCTATTATAGTAATCTGCGAACAAATTCAAGAAGGATGTTTTTTATCATGCAAACAGGTTACGAAAGAAAAAACTCAACAAGCCAAAAAGAATTCGGCAATGCGCTCCATCGCAAAATCCTTTATTTTTTAATCGCAGAATATATAATTTTGCTGATATGGGTTATCGCATTAAAATGCAATGCCCCATGGGTAAAAGTGCTTGGCGAAGAAATGCGATCCTTACCTTTTGAAGTGAGGCTTGGAAAGAGATACATTCCTTTCTACGATATGTTCACTAAAGGAATATATTTCAATCTTGATTATTTTATGAATGTTCTCATTTATATTCCTCTAGGGATTCTCTTATCCTTCATAGCGGACAAAAAGACCTTCCTCAACCTCACTATTATTTTCACTTCTTCTGCAATTTTTGAAGCAGTGCAGTATATAACCGGTTTTGGCGGCTGCGACGGCAGCGACGTCGTATGCAACTTTTTAGGCGGAGCGCTCGGCATCATGCTGTACAAGTTTCTTCGCCCCCGTGTATCAGATGCAACCGTCAATCGCATCCTGCTCGTTACGTCCATCATTTCTTTGCCGATTGTATTGTACTCCGTCGTCAACACGGCAACTCATTGGCAACTTTACGTGTTTTGATAGCAAAACTTTTAGCACTGTAAAAAATGTCTTCTATAATAAATGTTGGGATATGCAGATAATATCTCAACATTTTTTTGGAAAAAAGCATAAAAAAGAGAAACCTAAATCGCCATAACGGTTCCTCTTAGGCTTCTCTTGTACGCAATCTAAATTTTTAATACAAATTAATAATGGGTGTAAATTTAGAGTTCTGGGGGGCATTTGGGTAAAAAGCTTCAAG
>CAZBQP010000072.1:0-6555 GCA_964494075.1 uncultured Clostridia bacterium | reverse complement strand
AGCAAACCTCGTAAAATCTCCGCTCAAAAACGTGATGATCGTCGGCGGCAGCAAAATCAGTCTTTACCTCGCAGAACAATTATCTAAGAAAAAATACAGAGTGAAGCTGTTGGAAAACAACAAGGAAACTGCCGAGGAGTTGGCGGAAGCGTTGCCTCGTGTAACCGTTGTTGCAGGGAACGGAATGCATCATGACGTACTTATCGAAGAAGGCATCGAGGCGATGGACGCTTTCGTGTCTTTGACGAACATTGACGAGGAAAACATGGTCGTTTCCATGTTTGCAAACAAGATGCGTGTCAAAAAGACGATTACGCAGATCAAGAGCGACGATTTGTACGGTATGCTCGAAGAGCTTGGTATGCACAATAACGTATCTCCCAAGCACGTTGTAGCGAACAGAATTGCAAGCTATATTCGTGCGCTTGCCAACAAACGAGGTAGCAACGTTTTGACTCTTTCCCGTTTGGTTAACGGACAGGTGGAGGCGTTGGAATTTGCAGCAAAGACGCAAGAAAAAATTTACAACAGACCGTTAAAAGAGCTGCAAATCAAAGAAAATTGTTTGATTGCGTGTATCATAAGACAAAATCAAGTGATGATTCCCGACGGGAATTCCTGTATTCAGCAGGGGGATAACGTCATCGTGGTGACGACGCATAAAAACTTTGACGATTTGACGGATATCTTTATGTAAGGTGGCGATATGAATTATAAAAAACTCGGAAAAATACTCGGCAAGATCATGATCTTGGAAGGGATTTTAATGATTGCGCCTCTTATCGTCAGTTTGATTTATCGTGAAGGCGTGATGAACGTCCTTGCCTTCGTGATTCCGATCGTTGCGTTAGGTGGGCTTGGATTTTTGTTGCAGGTTCCAAAGCCGAAAAGCGAAACGTTCTATCAAAAGGAAGGCTTTGCGCTCGTTGCGATGGTTTGGATCGTGATGACGTTGTTCGGGGCGATTCCGTTTGTCGTGAACGGGGATATTCCAAATTACGTTGACGCTTGTTTTGAAATTATGTCGGGCTTTACGACGACGGGTTCGAGCGTAATCACCGACATTACGAAAATTTCTCATTCCTCCTTGTTTTGGAGAAGTTTCTCCCATTGGATCGGGGGGATGGGGATTCTTGTCTTCGTCCTCATTTTCATTCCCGAAAGCAACGAAGGTTCTTCCATGCATTTGCTCCGTGCCGAAAGCCCGGGGCCGCAAGTGGGAAAAATCGTCTCCAAAATGAAAGTGACGACGAGAATTTTGTACTTGATCTATTTGAGCATGACGGTGTTGGAAGTCATTATTTTGATGTTCGATAAGCCGATTGCAGGATATGAAAACGAGCAATTCTTTTTCAGTTTGCTTGCCAGCTTCGGTTGTGCAGGAACGGGCGGTTTCGGATTTATTCCGGGCAGCATGGAATTGTTCCATCCATTCTCTCAATACGTCATGTCGATTTTCTTGATCTTATTCGGTTGCAATTTTACCCTTTACTATTTGATTTTGATAGGAAAGGCAAAGGAAATCTTCAAAAGCGAAGAATTCAGGGCGTATTTCCTTGTAATCGTAGGGGCGGTTGTGCTGGTGTTTATCAGTCTGGTAACCCAAATGTCTTCCGTGTATACGACGGAAGAGGCGTTTAGGCATGCTCTATTCCAAGTGACGTCCTTGATGACGACGGCAGGGTTCAGCACGACGGATTTTGCGGCGTGGCCGATGCTTGCCATGATGACGTTAATCGTCGTGATGTTTATCGGGGCAATGGCGGGCTCAACGTCGGGCGGCATGAAGATGTCGAGAATCGTAATTGCGAGCAAAGGCGCCTATATCAACGTGCGCAAGCTCATCAATCCGAGATACGTGCCCAAGGCAAAATTCGAGGGGAAAACGTTGGAGGAAAAGACGATCAACGAAGTGTTTGCTTTTATTACGTTGTACTTCTTCTTATTCGTGATTGTGATGTTGTTGCTGTCCTTCGATCCGATTAACGGGCAAACGATGACAATCGTCTCCGATTTATATCCCGAAGGGCAAGAGGTTACGCACGGATTTTTCAGCAATTTCTCGGCGACGTTGGCGTGTATGTCCAACATCGGACCTGGGTTCGAGGCGATTGGCCCATATGCGAGCTTTGCCGCATATAGCGGATTTTCCAAAATCATTTTGATATTTACCATGTTGTTGGGAAGACTGGAAATTTTGCCCGTGCTCATTCTCTTCAACCCCAAAACGTGGAAGAAGATTTAACGGAGTTAGGACGAATTGAGTTCGTTCTTTTGGCGATACTCGTTGACTTTGGCATATTCGTCGGTGGGGGAAATCCCCGTAAAAATTCAATTTTCAAAGGATGAAAGGACGCAAAAGCGTCCTTTTTCCATGTATTTTGCAATCCATAATAAAACTGCTTGAAATTATATGCAAAATATGTTATAATAAACAAGTATGCATAGATGCAAATGAAAGGAAATTAACATGAAAAAGAAAATTAGTTTATTTTGTTTGGTAGGTATTTTGCTTGTAAGCAGCGCTTGCGGCGTTCATGGCTCCATTTCAGACGGTTCTTCCGGCGATGGTTTCCACTCAGGCACTTCCGGTTCGTTTGACGCCGAAAACCACATCGAGCACGTAGACACGGACGACAACGGTGTCTGCGACGACTGTCACGAGTCTACTCTTCGCTCTTTCGATATTTATGCGGTGAACGATTTACACGGCAAAATGTTCGATACGGACGCACAAATAGGCGTGGACGAAATGACGACCTATCTTCGTCAGGCAAAAGAAAATAATCCCAACACCATTATTCTCTCTTCGGGGGATATGTGGCAGGGCAGCCTTGAATCCAACCTCACCAAAGGCAAGATGATGACGGAATGGATGAATGATTTGGGTTTTGTATCCATGACGCTTGGCAACCACGAATACGACTGGGGCGAGGACTACATTCAGGCGAACAGCGAGCTGGCAAATTTCCCCTTCCTTGCCATCAATATTTATAATCGTGAGACGAATGAGCGTGTGGACTATTGCGAATCGTCCGTGATGATTGAAATGGACGGCGCAAAAATCGGCATCATCGGCGCAATGGGGGATTGTTATTCTTCGATCGCCTCCGACAACACCAAAGACATTTATTTCTTGACCGGGGACAACCTCACCGAGCTTGTCAAAGCGGAATCGGACAAACTTCGCGCGGAAGGGGCAGATTGCATTATCTATTCTATGCACGACAGCTATGAAGACGGATACGATATGATTCTTTCGCAAGGATACGTAGACGTCGTGTTCGAGGGACATACCCATTCGGCGTACAAGTATGTGGATACGTACGGCGTTTATCATCTTCAAGGCGGCGGCGACAATAAGAAAGGCATCACGACGGCGAGCTTGGAAATCAACGTCGCCAACGAAAAAACGAAGACGACGGAAGGCAAAGTCGTATATGCAAATACGTATGAAGCTCTTGCAGACGATCCCATCATCGAAGAGTTGGCAAGCAAGTATCAAAACGAAATTGCCAAGGGTTACACCGTGCTGGGGAACAACGCAACCTATCGTAACAGCAGCAATTTGAGCAACCTCGTGGCGCAGCTCTATTTGGAGGCAGGCAGAGAAAAATGGGGGGATAAGTACGACATCGTGCTCGGCGGCGGCAGCATTAACGTGCGCAGCCCGTACAACCTTCCCGTCGGCGATGTTACGTATGGCGACTTGATGACACTCTTCCCCTTTGACAATCAGCTGGTGCTTTGTTCGATTCGAGGCAGCGATTTGTTGGATAGATTTATAAACAACAGTAAGTATTACGTTGCCTACACGATTGATTCTTCGAAAATCGAATGGAACAAGACCTACTATATCGTGACGGACACCTGGAATTCCCCCTATACCGCCAATCGTTTGACCGAAGTGGAAAGATGGGGCTCGGAATGGTACGCACGTGATTTGCTTGCGGAGTTTGTCAGCGAAGGCGGCATGGACAATAAGTGGTAACCCGTGCAAGCATGAAAAAGAAAATAAAAGGACGGAAAAAGTGCAAATGTTTGAACAAGTAATTCAAGCGGTGAACGCATATAATACCATTATCATTCATCGCCACACCACCCCCGATGGGGACGCTTTGGGCAGTCAGATCGGTTTGAAATGGTTGCTTCAAGACAATTATCCCGATAAAAAAGTGTATATCGTCGGTGACGGCGCAGGGCGTTACGGGTTTATGGACGGTTCTGTGATGGACGAGATCGACGACGAGACCTATCAAGGTGCGCTGGCGTTCGTGCTCGATTGCGGTGCAAGCCACCTTATCAGCGACGAGCGTTATAAGCTCGCAGAAAAGACCATTCGTCTCGACCATCATATTTTTGCGGAAAATATCAACGATATAGAAGTGGTGGATACGTCGTATGAGAGCTGTTGCGGTTTGGTGACGGAGCTTGCCGTTGAGGCAGGTTGGAAATTCACGAAAAACTCTGCAAAGGCACTCTATACGGGCATGATCACCGATTCGGGCAGATTCCGTTACGACTCCGTCAACGCCAACACCTTCCGCCTTGCAAGCGAGCTGATGAAGACAAAATTCGACACCAACGACATTTATAAAAATCTGTATGCAGACGAATATTTCTATGTCAAGCTCCGTGCGCAGTTCGTGCTGAAAATACAGTTTACCCAACATCACGTGGCGTATATTTATACGACGAAAGAGGAGCTGGACAGCTACGGCGTGGATACCTTCACCATTTCACGCGGCATGGTCAACACCATGGCGGATTTGAAGGGCGTGGATACGTGGGTGAACTTCACGGAAACGGAAGACAAAGTGCAGGTGGAAATTCGCTCGAATAAGTACAACATCAACCCCATCGCCGTCAAGTACGGCGGCGGCGGCCATGAAAAGGCAAGCGGCGTTTCCGTGGCGGACAGAGAAACGGCAATGCGCCTGCTGGAAGATTTGAATAGGTTAGACGAGGAAAAGTAAGAATGATCGCAAACGAAAACATGAAAAAAGTCCTTGACAAGATCAAGGAATACGATAAAATTTATCTTTTTAGACACTTCCGTCCGGACGGAGATGCAGTTGGCTCTACAAAGGGCTTACAGCGCATTTTACAGCTCTCTTTCCCCGATAAGGAGATTCTCCTGCAGAACGAGGATTTCTCCGATTATTTGGCGTTTTTAGGGGGCGAGGAGGAAATTCAGCCGTTAGAGACGTACAAGGACGCTTTGGGCATCGTGTTGGACACGGGCACAAGTCAGCGAGTATCCTGCCAAAATTTCGTCCATTGCAAGGAAATCGTGAAGATCGATCACCACATTCCTTTGGAATCGTACGGTTCGACGGAATGGGTGGAAGAGGAACGTTCGTCCACCTGTGAAATGGTGGCGGCATTTTACGACGCATTCAAGGACGAGCTGAAAATCGACGTGCAAGCGGCAACCTACATCTATACGGGCATGGTCACCGATTCGGGCAGATTCCGTTTCCGTTCGGTGTCGGGCGACACGTTGCGTTTGGCAGGGCTGATTTTGGATCAAGGCGTGGACGTAGACGTGCTGTACGCACACTTATATTTGAAGAAATTTGACGAATTTAAGTTTGAAGCGTACGTCTATGAGAAAATGCAAATCACCGAAGGCGGCGTTGCGCATATCTTCGTGGATCAAGAAATGAAGGATAAATTTTCTCTTTCCAACGAAGCGGCGTCCGCTTGCGTAGGGTATATGGACTCCATCAAAGACGTCATCATTTGGATTGCGTTTATTGATTCCGGTGACGGTTCTATTCGTGTGCGTTTGCGCTCCCGTTTCGTCACCATTTCCGAGCTTGCCGAACGTTATCGTGGCGGCGGACACGCTTGTGCGGCAGGTGCGACGGTGTATTCCATAGAGGAAATGCAGCAGTTGATTGCCGAAGCGAATGAGCTTGTCAAAGAATTCAAAGCGAACAATACGGGGTGGCTGTGATGAAGATTTTATTGACGAACGACGACGGCATTGACGCACTCGGTCTGAAATTGCTTGCCGAGTGGGCGAAAAAATACGGCGAAGTGACCGTTGTTGCCCCCAAGCGTGGGCAGAGCGCCAAAAGCCACGCCATCGAGATTGTAGAGCCTTTTGAAATCAAGCAAGTGCCGTATTTGGACGGAATCACGGCGTATTCGGTGGATTCCACGCCGGCAGATTGCGTGCGTTTTGGCATTGTAGGCTTAAAACGCAAATACGACGTGGTGTTTTCGGGCATCAATAAAGGTGTGAATGTCGGCGACGACATCGTGTATTCGGGTACGATTGCGGCGGTGTTCGAGGCAGTGAAACAGGGCGTGAAAGCGATTGCCTTTTCGTCCTTCCCTGACGAGCAGGAAGAGGCGGCAAAACACCTTGACGAGGCGTATGGCTACGTGTTGGAGAAAGGACTTTTCGACCACGCACCCATGTATAATATCAATATCCCTGCCAACAGCAAGGGCGTCCGCATGACCTATCAAGGCACTACCTATTATTCGGACGGTTTTGAGAAGGTGGAAGGAACGGAGAATATGTATCGTCAGGTGGGCGAC
>CAZBQP010000071.1:0-6566 GCA_964494075.1 uncultured Clostridia bacterium | reverse complement strand
AAATGGCGACCCAGAACGGGCTCGAACCGTCGACCTCCAGCGTGACAGGCTGGCGCTCTAACCAACTGAGCTACTGGGCCATAAGACAAAGCACTCACAAACAAGTGCCTGTATATAATACCTCATTTCAAACAATTTGTCAAGTATTTTTTCGGCTTTTTTGAGATTTTTTTTGCTTTTTTTAAAAATTTTTTTTCAAACTGAAACTGAGCTGAAAATCGCACTTCGTTTTCTCTCAAAAACAACATTCAACGCATACATGGGTGCCTCATTTTTATTTTTTATACAGCTTTGCCAGCCCCCCTTCCGCAGTCTCACGATAGGGGTGCGCCAAATCTTTTCCCGTTTCGTACATCGTCTGAATGACCAAATCAAAAGAAATTTTTCTGCTGTCTGATAAAAAATATGCCAACGACGCCGCATTGATGGCACGCATTGCCGCAACGGCGTTCCGTTCGATACAAGGAATCTGCACCAATCCGCAAATCGGATCGCAAGTCAAGCCCAAATGATGCTCCATCGCAACTTCGGCAGCATACTCAATCTGCCCGAGCGTAAGTCCGCGAAGCTCTGCAAGAGCCGCCGTCGCCATGCAGCATGCGCTCCCGATTTCCGCCTGACAGCCGCATTCCGCCCCCGAAATGGAAGCATTCGTCTTAATTAAATTCCCGATCAACCCAGCCGTTGCCAAAGCATTGACAATCTGTTCGTCGCTATATCCTCCTTTCTCCTGAGAATATTTCAACACCGCCGGAAGTACGCCGCATGCACCGCAAGTGGGCGCAGTGACAATCGTGCCGCCCGCCGCATTCTCTTCGCTTACCGCAAACGCATACGAACAAACCAACCGATTTTCCTTAATCTCTGCCCCCTCATTCTCCACAATGCCGTCGTATAAGATCTTGGCTCTCCGTTCCACGTCTAAGCCTCCGGGCAACACACCCGTCTGCGCAACGCCACGTTTTACCGCTTCTTGCATTGTTTGCCATACTTCGCCAAGATACTTTTTAAGCGTTTCCCCTTCACATTCAAATACGTATTCATACAGGCGCATTCCTCGTTGCTCACAGCAGCGACGAATCTCCGACATTGTATGAAGCGGATAGACTTCACCACCTTCCAAATTAGCCCTATTCTTAATTCGAATAGCACCGCCACCGACGCTGTAAACACGCATTTCCGCAAGCTTGATAGCACCCAGGTATGCGATGAGATCCATTGTGTTTGGATGTTCACATTCCGTCGTCTCATCATATTCAATCGTAACGTTCTGCAAAACGTCTCGGATAATTCGATCGGTACCATGCCCCTCACCCGTTTTTGCCAAAGAGCCGTACAGTCGAACGACAAAAGAAGTCGCATTTGAATTTTCACTCAAAAAAAGCTTGCAAGCCCGTTCGGGACCGATTGTATGTGAGGACGAAGGTCCTCTACCTATTCTATATAATTCTTTGAGGGAACGCATAATCTATTTTTCCTTTCGTATTACCTTTAAGCCTATAAGAGAATTCTGTCCGCATTGCAAAACGATTTTGGCAATGACAAATGAACTGCATAGCTAAAAATCGAATTCTTCTTACTCACTTATAGTATACCACTTTTTCAAAAATTTGTAAATAGTTTACCGATAGAAAATACGCCGTCGAAGAAAAACTTCGACGGCAGCAATCTTATTTCAATTATTTAGCTTCTTTTACCGTATTCACCAACCCGACAATCCCCTGCAATTCACTGGGAATGACAATCTTCGTTGCCTGCCCGTCGCCGATGTTGGTTAACGCTTCCAACTTCTTGAGGGTTAAGTATGCTTCTTCCGGCTTCGCCTCGTTGATAAGTCGAATGGATTCCGCCTGCGCTTCATGAATACGCAAAATGGCTTCTTTCTCTGCTTCCGCTTTCAAAATCGAAGCTTGTTTTTCCGCTTCCGCTTTCAAAATAGCCGCTTCTTTCTCCGCTTGTGCCTCCAAGATTTGGCTTTCCTTTTTACCTTCCGCAACGAGAATGTTGCTCGCCTTTTCACCTTCTGCACGCAAGATTGCTTCACGTCTCTGACGCTCAGCCTTCATCTGTTTCTCCATGGCGTCCTGAATTTCAGCGGGTGGCTTAATATTCTTCAATTCCACACGATTGATTTTAATCCCCCAAGGATCGGTTGCTTCGTCCAAAATGGAACGGATTTTCGTGTTAATCGTATCACGGGACGTGAGCGTACTGTCAAGCTCCAACTCACCGATGATGTTACGAAGCGTCGTCGCAGTCAAATTTTCGATTGCCATAATGGGATTGACAACACCGTATGCGTACAATTTCGCGTCGGTGATTTGATAGAACACGACCGTATCAATCTGCATCGTTACGTTGTCCTTGGTGATTACGGGTTGAGGATCAAAATCCACCACCTGCTCCTTCAAACAAACGATTTTCGATACTTTTTCAAAAATGGGAATGACGTAACGCAACCCCGTGCCTTCCGTTCTGTTGTATGCGCCCAAACGCTCCACAACGTACGCTTTCGCCTGAGGAACGATTTTAATCCCCGAAACCAACACAATTGCAATGATTAATAGAATAATACCTACTATAATTAAACCCAGCATGATTTGCCCTCCTTATTTTATTTTTTTGTTACGATTAATTTATTACCGTCAAAGCTCTCTATCCGCACGAGCGTTCCCTTCGGAATTGTCTCCCCGCTTTGAGAACGTGCATTCCAGACGATTCCTTTGACTTTTACTGCGCCTTGACTTCTGTCGTTGTCAATATCTTCCTCAACCTGCCCCGTTTGACCGATAATCAAATCAAGGTTGGTCGCCTGTTTATCCTCACGTTTTAGAAATCTTTTGACAAATGGACGAGTCAATATCAACAACCCTGTTGCACATAGGGCAAAAATAAGCATTTGCCACACCCAGTGCAAAGACGGAAAGATCGCCGTGACAATGCCCATCAAAAGGGCTGCAATCGAAAACCAAATGGACACAAGCTCTGTTGTGAGAAGTTCCAAAATCAACAATGCAAGTGCTACGCCCAGCCATAAAATCCACCAGAACATTCCTATCCCCTCCTTTTCTTTTATTTCTCAAACCGTAAATTGTTTTGATAGATATAGTTTATCATATTTTCATGAAAAGAAAAATTACTTTTTTGTCAATTTAGAGCCTTCTATTTTGACAAATATCGCAAAATATCTCTTATTCGGTCAACGATTTGTACTTCGCCAAATCAATCTTCCCCGTTGCAATCATGCGCTCTGTCCAAAGCTGTAACGTTTCCACCGTGACGGAAATCTTTTCCAACTCCTCTTGAATGCGGATAAAGTCTTCCAACTCATCATTAGCAACGACTCCGTCGGCAGTAATTTCAATCAATCGTTCCTGTCTTTTTTGCATCGAATTTAATGAGGCAAGCATTTCCAAAACCACCTGTGACAAGTCTTTGATTTTTATTTCAGGTACGTACTTTCTGCCAATCGGACACTCGTTGGAGCAAAAATGATTGCAAAGTTCGGGCTGCCCATAAGCGTTTGCCATGGAAATAACATCCCAAGGATCAGGCTCCATCTTTTCATTTTCAATGCGTTCGATACGATAAGGTTCGATCCCGGTCAATTCGCTCGCCTTTTCTCGGCTAAGCCCCAAACTATCTCTCGCGTTTTGATATATTGTTTTATTTTCTTTGGTGGATACTCGTCCCATATTCTTTCACCTTCCTTAACAAACTTCCGCAATTTCCTTTCCGATATCCATTCTTCGAATAAATCATATTCTTCAATGGAATATATGTTTCAACAGCGCTATTCCTTTATAGTATACCATATTTCTCTCCGTTTGTAAATAATATGAAAGAAAAAAAATGACGTATTTTTATATGTGCATATGCCCATATCAATACTCAACGCAGACATGGTACTATCAAAATAATCGACATACCATCCGTAAACTATTTCAATACGGACATGGTATCGTCAAAATAAATAATGGACTGTCGATAAATAAACTCAATGAAGACGTGGTATCTAAAAATAAGCATCTAATTTCCTCATCTATCCTCTATTCAAGAATTCAACGCAGACATGGTGCCTTCAAAATTACTTTTCACCGTAAAAATAAAACACCTCGCAAATTGCGAGGTGCTTATTTCAATTTTGAAAACGCCGATTAGATCAATTCGATGATTGCCATTTCAGCGCCGTCGCCACGGCGTTCGCCGAGAAGGTAAATTCTCGTGTAACCGCCACCCTGGCCAAGTTCTTCTTTACGAGCTGCATACTTAGGTGCAAGTTCGTTGAAAAGTTTGTCCATCAAGGGGTGCTGAACGTCAGCCGTTCTTGCCTTGAATTCGCTCTTCTTTTCGTTGAAGCCCTTGATTTCCTGCAAATCATAGGTCTTTGCCATGATTGCACGGCGAGCTGCAAGTTTCTTAGCGCCGTCTTTCACGTTGGTAACGGTCACTTCCTTGCCTTTCTTATCCGTTTTAACTACGCTATATTCTACGTTATCATCGTAGGTGTTTACCGCTTTGGTGATAAGCTTTTCGACGTAAGGTCTGAGTTCTTTTGCTTTTTCAGCGGTCGTTTCAATTTTACCGTACCAAAGAAGCTGGGAGGCTAAACCTCTAAGCAAAGCATTTCTTTCTTTGGACGTTCTTCCCAATTTTCTGGGCATAATATTAATCCTCCTGTTTTTTTAATGCGAGGCCGTAGGAATCCAGCTTGTGAATGACTTCTTCCAAAGACTTTCTGCCGAGGTTTCTCACCTTCAACATGTCGTCTTCCGTCTTCTTGGCAAGGTCTCCGACCGTATGAATGTTCGCTCTCTTCAAGCAGTTGTAGGAACGAACGGAAAGGTCCATTTCCTCAATTGCCATCTTAAGAATCTGTTGCTGTTTGTCGTCTTCCGTCTTCACGAGGATATCCATATTTCTGATAGTCTCGCTGAGGTTTACAAACAAGCCGATGTGATCTTGCATGATCTTAGCCGCCAAAGAGATAATCTCTTTTCCGGAGAACGTACCATCCGTCCATACTTCAAGGGTAAGCTTGTCGTAGTCCACAGCCTGACCTACACGAGTAGGTTCTACGCTGTAATTCACTTTCTGAACGGGGGTGTAGATCGAGTCGATCGCAATATAATCAATGACGGGTTTCTTGTTCTCTTTTGCAGGTCTGTAACCTCTGCCTCTTCCGATGGTAAGCTCGATATCAAGCTTAGCGCCTTCGTCAATCGTGCAGATGTACTGATCGCCGTTGATCACTTCGATCTCCGCGTCAATATTGAGGTCTTTACCGGTAAGCACCGCAGGACCTTCTTTGCAGATATTCAACACTTTTTCGTATTCCTTGTCAATTACCTTCGTCTTGATTGCAAGTGTCTTCAAGTTCAAGATAATTTCCGTAACGTCTTCTTTCACACCCGTTACAGCGGAAAACTCGTGTTTAACGCTACCGTCGAGGAATCTGATACCCTCTACCGCTGCGCCGGGCAATGCGGAGAGGAGAATTCTTCTAAGGCAGTTTCCAATAGTAAGACCGAAACCTTTCTCCAAGGGTTCACAAACAACTTTCGCATAGAAATCGTTGTTTTCAACCACTTCAAGTTTGGGCATATCCATTTCGATCATTGTATTACCTCCTTATATTCGATTATTTGGAGTACAATTCGACAATCATGTGCTCTGCAATCTGGCTGTCGATATCTTCTCTGGTAGGAAGAGCCAATACCTTTCCTTCAAGTTTTTCTCTGTCGAATTCTACCCACTTTACAAGGCCGGGAGCTTTCGATTCTTTAATAGCCGTGAAATAGCCGTTGTTCTTCTTGCTTTCCTTAACGCAGATAACGTCGCCGGGTTTTACAAGGAAGGAGGGAATGTTTACTCTTCTGCCGTTAACCTGGAATTGTGCGTGGGAAACAAGTTGTCTTGCTTGCAAACGGGTCGTTGCCAAGCCCATTCTGTAAATAACATTGTCCAATCTTCTTTCCAAAAGGACAAGCATGTTTTCACCCGTAACACCCTTCATGGTTTCTGCCATTTCGTAGTAGTGACGGAACTGCTTTTCGTTTACGTTATAGATGAACTTTGCTCTTTGCTTTTCGCGAAGTTGCAAGCCGTATTCGCTGATCTTCTTGCCCTTTCTGCCGGACGTTCTGATGGACTTCTTGAAGCAACCTACTGCGGTAGGATCCAACTCAAGGAATCTGCATCTCTTCAACTTATTGTATTTATTGATAGCCATAACTATTTAATGCCTCCTGATTAAACTCTACGACGCTTCGGGGGTCTGCATCCGTTGTGGGGGATGGGGGAAACGTCGGAAATCAACGTGATTTCAAGCTCGCAAGCGGAAAGTGCGCGGATTGCGGATTCTCTGCCTGCACCGGGGCCCTTCACGTATACTTCAACCGATTTCAAACCGTGTTCTTTTGCTGCTTTAGCTGCGGTTTCCGCTGCTTGTTGCGCGGCAAAAGCAGTGCTCTTTCTGCTGCCCTTAAAACCGAGGTCGCCGGAGGAGCATGCCGAAAGCAAGTTGCCGTTCATATCTGTAATAGAAATAATGGTGTTATTAAAGG
>CAZBQP010000070.1:0-6569 GCA_964494075.1 uncultured Clostridia bacterium | reverse complement strand
ATGCAAATGAGCACCGTCTTTATATTCCTCACCACTCGCCTCCGCAACAGTCGCAATCACGTCGCCACGTTTCACTTTCGCACCAACGCTTACGTTGTCCGCAGCGTCCACGAAACGATAGAGTGTCTTTACACCGTCGCCGTGATCAATGACAATTTCCGTCCCCGTCAGCACATCGTCACGATAAATACTCTCGACTACCCCGTCGTCCACCGCAAAAACTTCCGTGCCTACTGCCGCCGTAAAATCCACGCCCGTATGTTCATAGTAATTGTTCAACGTCACGTTATGATAAAAACCAAATTCGTGCAAAATGCTCACCGATTCCACGGGCATACGCATACCCTCTGGCGTCGTAATAACAGGCTCGTCGGGTTTTTCACCCTCGATATCCCCACTATTGCCACCGCCGATATCCCCCACAACACTTGAGTTCAGCGTATCAGAAGAACCGCCAATCGTAGGAGTATTCCCCTCCCCGAAATTAGCCACAAGCACCGCCGTCAACACAACCGCCACGAGCGCAGCCGCAGAAGACAGTCCCGTAATAAGATAAAACCGTTTTTCTTTTGTCATTCGTTTATGCTTCTTTTCCATACCGTTTTGTTCTTTCATGTGAATCCTCCGAAAAGTTTTGTATGTAAATGTTTGCCAAATCCCTTACCTTTTATACATTGAGTTGTAAAATTTTCAATAACCACCGAAAATTATCGGCGTTCCTACTACGCAACGAGACTTGGAAAGGGCAATATGCAGATTAATCCGCTCCCCTTGCAAAACAAGTCCGTCTTGCCAAATAGGAGTATAGGCATAATAGGAAACAATTCCGTCCACCTCTTCTATCAAAAGCGTTTTCGCTCTATATTTTTCCAAAACATTCCGTACAATTTCCTCATTCGTCGCATACCTGCCCCCATCGTAGCTTTGCAAATCAAATTGCACACATTCCCCTTTCACACGTCCTATCTCGAACAAAGCAAGCTCCGTTTTCATCAAGCCTTGCGAGGAAGCAGAATCCAAAAAATACGTCCTCTCCCCTTTTAATGCAGAAAGCCGAGAAAAATTCGTTATTTTCACTCCAACCCCCATGAGCAAGCAAAACAAACAAGCCACACTTACAAAAGCAAAATTTTTTAATCGGTACATATAAAAATCCCTCCCGTTTGGTTACGGAAGGGATTATTGCCAAATTGATAAAATTGTAAACATAAAATTTATTTTTTGTCGTGTAGCTTTGTTGCAACGCACAACAATATTTTACAATGTTCGGCGACACGCAAGCACGCTCGTTGGCACCTACCATCCTCGACGGCTCTCCAAGCCGCTTATGCGACCGTTCGCATCATTAAAAATCGCCCAACACTTCTCCACCAAGCAAATGAATATGCAGATGGAACACCGTCTGTCCTGCGTTAAAGCCTTGGTTGATCACGACACGATACCCATCTTGCAACCCCAACTTTTCCTGCAAGGTAGGAATCACCTGGAAACAATGCTTCAAAATTTCCGCACATTCCTCATCCATTTCCGAAAGATAAGCAAAATGCTTTTTCGGCAAACAGAGATAGTGTTGTTTTGCCTTCGGTTCCACGTCACGAATGATGATCATTTGATCGTCTTCGTACAGTCTGGGCGAGGGAATTTCGCCCGAGATAATCTTACAAAAAATGCAATTTTCCATGAGTTATTTCTCCTTTATCGTCGCAAGGACTCCGTCCTTAAAAAGTCGTTCAACGCATACTTGGGTAGGGCATTTTTCCATTTCACCCTCCACATACACTCGAATATAGTTTTCGGAATATCCTTCCGTAAACCCGTCAAAACAGTTTTCGGGAACAATTTCCAACACCTGTCCGACAAAACGTTCCATATACTTTTTCTTCTGTTCCGCCGCACGTTCAAGCAGTTTGTCCACTCTTTGCTTTTTCAATTCAAAAGGCAATTCTTTGTATCGCTTATAAGCATTCGTTCCCTCCCTTGGAGAGTAGGGAAAGGCATGGACTTGAGCAAACCCTGCCTCTTCCACGATCCGCAACGAATCTTCAAAATCCTCTTCTTCCTCCGTCGGGAAGCCGACGATAATATCCGTCGTGATGGCAGCAGCAGGAAATACCTCGTAGATCATGCGACATTTTTCCAAATATTCCGCACGTGTATAATGGCGATTCATGCTTTTAAGCACTTTATCCGAGCCGCTTTGCAAAGAAAGATGAAATTGGGGAGCAAAATGTTTCACTTGCGCAAGTGCATTCAAAAACCGCTCGGTGATCAAGCTGACTTCCAGCGAACCTAATCGAATACGAGTTTTTGCATCCTTGACGGCAAGCATTAAATCGGCAAGATCACGTCCGTGCTCGTCCTTATATTCAGACACGTCAATGCCCGTCACCACTGTCTCCTGCGCCTCACTCGACAAAATCTCTTCCGCCGCATTTTCCATGAGTCTCGAACGACTCCTCCCACGCAAATAGGGAATAATGCAATACGAGCAAAAACGATTGCAACCATCTTGAATTTTGACAAAGTTTCTCGTTTTTAGGCACTTCGGGAGAAGCATTTCTTCATAGGATTTTTCTTCTTCGATTGCAATGCCACGCCCCTCTTTTTTAAGCCCCTCACGCACTATTTCAAGCACCTTATTTTTTCGTTGAGCACCCGTTACCGCATACATGGTAGCGCCCTTTTCCAAAAATGCCTGAGGTGATTTCTCAGATGCGCAACCGCATACCACAATTTTTGCGTTTGGATTACACTTAATCGCCTTGCCCACCGTCTGTCTACTTTTGCGCTCCGCCTCTGCGGTGACTGCGCAGGTGTTCACAATATACAAATCGGCAACTTCCATTTCCCTGGACACTTCATAGCCCAGCTCTTCCAGTCCTCGTATGAGCGAACCGCTCTCTACGTCGTTGACTTTACATCCAAGAGTATACACAACCGCTTTCATCGAAGTTCTCCTAACGCAAACATCACGACACTCGTCAAAGCGACCGCCGCAGTTTCTGCACGCAAAATGCGTTTCCCCAGCGTCACGGAAGCAAAACCAAGCCCGTTTGCAAGCTCTTCCTCTTCTCGTGAAAAACCGCCTTCACTCCCGATGACCAACGCCGAACTTCCCTGCAAATTCTGCAAATCACACTTACTTTCGGTAGCAAACTCACAGGCAAAAATTTTGTTTTCATACCCGTCTGCCGAATGAAGGGCTTTTTCAAATTGATCGTAATACTTGACAATCGGCGCCGTCGCACGCAAACATTGCTTTGCCGCCTCTTTCGCCACTTTATTCAACCGTTCCAACTTATTCGCATTCATGTACGCCGAAGAATATTCGGAAGAAAACACTCCGATTTCCTTGACACCAAGCTCCACCGCTTTTTGCACGATAAACTCGTTTTTATCCGCATTTTTTAAATACCCAAACAGCAAGCACACGTCCGTCAACGCTTCCCTGCTACCCACCTCGGTGCGGACGACGTTCAAAAGCATGCGTTTTTTCTCCACGCTTGCAATCACAGCAGTGTATTCTTTACCGCTATTATCCAGCAGCACGACTTCATCCCCTGCGCCAAGACGCAGAACATTCTTCGCATGCTCGAATTCCTCACCGCAAAGCTCCGTCACCTCTTCAATTTTATCAACAAAAAAACGTTTCAACCCAGACATGGTATCCCTATCCTTACTTGTGTTTTAATACGAGCGCAAACCATTCGCCCTTTCTTCTTTCCAAAATAACTTTCATACCCACCGATTCGTAGGCTTCTTTTACCATTTGCAAACGACTTTCAATGATACCGCTCAAAATAAGCACGCCGTCGGCTTTCAAATTTTTGGGAATCGAAGGCGCAAGCATTTTCAACACTTCCCCCGTGATGTTTGCCATCATAATATCCCCCTGCACGTCGGTGTTATCCAACAGGTTGGAATGTGCAACGACCGTATGCGAGGAAACGCCGTTCAACTCGCTGTTATGCAAAGAACTTTCCACCGCAATGGGATCGATATCGGTCAAATATGCTTTTTTCGCACCGAGCTTGATGGCAGAAATCCCCAAAATACCGCTACCGCAACCAACGTCGATGCAGACGGAATCAGGCGTAATATACTCCTGCATAAGCTCCACACACATGGAAGTCGTCTCATGCTCCCCCGTCCCAAACGCCATGTTGGAATCAAGCAAAACGACTTTTTCGTGATCGGCAGGTTTATATTCGATCCATTCGGGCACCACGACTACGTTCCCCAAATGAATGGGTCGGAAATGCTTTTTCCAGACGTCAATCCAGTCGTCCCCGTCCACAAGGCGCTTGGTATCTTCAAGAGTACCAAATGAAAGGAAGCCCTCACTACGCTCCTTAGCGTCCTGCACGTCTTTCAAAATTTCCGATATTGTCTGTGCGGCAACATCCTCTGACACGTAGCACTTCACAAGCACGTCCGATTGTTTATTCATCAATTCATCGTCCATATAATCCCAAAAAGTGGATTCTTTTGCCGTCTGCAAAGCAATAATATCTGCCCTGTCACAAATGGTAACGCCGTAATCGGTGTAATTCCACATAACGTCGGAAACGATTTCGCTGGCTTCGGTGGTGGTATGGATTGTCAATTCAACGTATTTCATAAAATATCCTCTACTGTATTCTTCTTTTATAGTATAGCACAGCACGTGAAATTTTGCAAGTATTTCCGCACTACTTCTATCTCTCACGCCCGTTAGTTTCATAAATGGACAAAAAAAGATCTTTTCGATTCACATACCGTTTCAATTTCTTTTCTCACCATAAAACTATGCACCGCCAAGAACTCTTGGCAGTGCATAAAATTCCTATTCGTATTCTTATTTCACGTAAGGTTTTTCACCGTACAAGCTCTCTACGCTATCCGAATATTTGCGCATCTTGTCATACTGCTTCAATTCAAAACCATCGTCCAACTTTTCAAGCTCTTTTTTCTGGTCACGGGAAAGCTTCATAGGCACTTCCACGATTACACGCAAAATCAAATTGCCCGTGCCGCCCCTTGCAGATTTAATCCCCTTGCCTCGCAAAGTGAACACTGTACCGCTCTGCGTGCCTTCGGGAATAGTAAACTCGAACGTGTCGTCAATCGTAGGCACTTTCACCGTACCGCCGAGTGCCGCCGTCTTGTACGAAATTGGCAAATCCAACTTTAAGTCAAACTTATCACGTGTAAACATCTTGTGCGGTTCTACACGGAAAATGATAATCAAATCCCCAGGAGTACCGCCGCCGGTCGCCGCTTGACCAAATCCTTTTTTGCGAATATAACTGTTGGTATCCACGCCGGCAGGGATGTCGAAAGACACCGTCGTTTCTTTACGCTGCGAGCCTTTTCCTTTACAGTCGGGGCATTTTTCACGAATAATTTTCCCCATTCCGTTACAATCGGGACAAGGCATCTGACGAATAGTACGCCCGAACATCGTATTTTGTACCTGCTGTACGATACCGCGTCCCTGACATTTGCCACAGGTCGAAAATGCCGTGCCGTCTTTCGCACCCGTTCCACGACAACTTCCGCAAGGCTCATTTCTCGTATAACTAAACGTCTTTTTACAACCCTTCGCCGCATCCATGAAGGACAACGTCATTTCACGTTGAATATCCTCCCCAACGGACGAACGACTTGCACGAGCGCTGCCGCCGCTAAAACCGCCACCGAAAATACTGCTGAAAATATCCGAGATGTCGTCAAAGCCCGCACCGCCGCCGAAACCGCCAAAGCCGCCGCCCATGCCTCCCATACCGGGATGTTTAAGTTCGTAATCGTATGCCGAGCGCTTTTGTTCGTCGGAGAGTGTCTCGTTCGCCTCGTTGATCTCCTTAAACTTCTCCGCAGCCTCTTCATTCCCGGGGTTGCGGTCGGGATGATATTTCATCGCCAACTTTCTATACGCCGATTTAATTTCCTCCGGCGTTGCCTTTTCGTCTACGCCGAGTATTTCGTAATAATTCTTCTTCTCTGCCATATTTCTTACCTATATAGCGATTACGGGTTTGACTGTTGCCAAACCCGAATTACGCTTATTCAAGCCACCCATGTCTTTAACGAGTGGGTTTTTACTGATGGAACTCCGTATCTTCGCCGCCCATGTCAGGACCTGCGCCCTGAGCACCGCCTGCCTGCTGATAAAGCTTTGCAAACACAGGCTGTACGTCCTGCATAAGCTTGTCATACGCCGCTTTGATACGATCGTCGTCTTCGCTTTCAAGCTCTTTCTTCGCTTCGTCCACAGCCGCCTGCAACGTGCTCTTATCATTGTCGTCAAGCTTGTCGCCTGCTTCCTTCATCGTCTGTTCCACGGAGAAAATCATGCCATCGAGCTTGTTCTTATTCTCCACTTTTTCTTTACGTTTCTTATCTTCTTCCGCAAACTGTTCTGCTTCCTTCACTGCCTTGTCAATTTCCTCTTCGGAAAGGTTGGTCGAGGAAGTGATGGTGATGTCGGTGGACTTACCGGTGCCCTTATCCTGCGCCGTTACGTGCACGATACCGTTTGCGTCGATATCGAAAGTAACTTCGATCTGAGGGATTCCGCGAGGAGCGGG
>CAZBQP010000069.1:4678-6606 GCA_964494075.1 uncultured Clostridia bacterium | reverse complement strand
GTATACAACATGGGGAATAAAGACAAAAATGCCACGGCGACGGGGGCTTGCCCAGCGTTCAATACGGAGAGTAAAATTAAGAGTACCGCAAACACAGGCAAGGAACGAAGAGCGGACACCAACGGCACGAAAAATTTCTCAACGGAAGGCACCATGTACGAAAGGATTGCAAAAATCAAGGCAAACCCAAAGGAAATAAAAAAGGCTTCCAACGCACGCAGACAACTCATCGCCAGCGCCGTCCAAAAGCTGCCGCTAACAAGAAGCTCCCCCATTTTCACAAAGCAATCGAACAACGACGGTACGAGCAACTCGTTTCCCGCAGCAAAATACAGACACGCCCAAACGGCGATCAAAAATCCGATCGCCGCCAACGTTTGCCATGCAGTTTTTGCAAGTATTTTTCTCATGCTTTTTGGTAATCCCAGTAAAAGTTTTCAGTAGGCATTGACGTAGCCTTATCATTGATGAGAAGCAATTTCGTCAAAAACGCATTGACTTCTTCAAAATCGGATGCCACATACGTAAAGCGGATTCCACAACCTTCAAGTGCCGTCTTCGTAAGCAAGGGCGCTTTCAAAGTCGTTTCCTGAGCAGCATCTTCCATATGTGCGTTCAACGTCGACACGAGCGTTTCACCGTCCGTTTGCGTCAACCACGCCGAAGCATTTTTCACATCGTCCACAAACGATTTAACCCAACGCTCGTGTTCAGCGAGTAAGCTCGTCTTTGCCACAAGTGCCGCTTGCGGGAACCCGTTTTCACCGCCGTACAGCGTCTGCACGTTGCCAACGATGGAATATCCTTTTTGACTCTGCGCACTTGCAGCAGGCTCGGCAATCATGAAGTAATCAGCCTCGAGCGTACCGATAGCACTTGCGTCCGCAATGGCAATTAAATTGACTTTATCCTCAGCCATGCTGCCGTCATTCGTCAATTCCTGCCAAGCAATTTCGCGATCGCTCAACATTGCTTTGAAGGTAAGCCCAGGGACACTGTTAATTTGCAAAACGCCCACTTTCTTGCCGATGAGAATGTCAAGATTCTCCTCTGTAATTGCTACGTTTTCTTTCGCAAGCAAGTATAAATTGCCGTGCGTAACCGTGCCGAGCATCTTATATTTTTCGCCCGTACCGAGCAGTTTTGCCGCCGCCGTCACAGGCATAACGCATACGTCCGCATTCTTCGCTTCCTCCTGATTTGTCACTTTGGACGTAATCAGATCAGAATTGACGACACGATAGGTAATCCCGTCCTCTTCCGTATCTTCCTGCATGAGTTTGGCAAGCGCCAACGCAGGCGCTCCGTCAGGCATATACACCGTAATTTCCCCATCGGGCACGGTAGAGAGGTTGCAAGCGCTCATTCCCACACAAATCAGCGCACAAGAGAACGCCAGCGCTTTTACAAATATTTTTTTCATTCTTCTCCTTTAGAAAGTACGCGGCGTTTTACCGCCGCGCCCCTCATTATTTCTTATTTTTTTCCGTTTTTAGCCTTCTTTTTCAATCTCTTGAGTTTGCGACGTTCCTTCGTGGACAGACGACGATAATAATGCGCTCTTGCAAGTTTTTGCGCTGCCGTTAACTCCTCTTCTGCCACGTTCAGAAGTTCTTCTACGTGCTTCATTTCTTCAGCAAGCTCTTCCGCACTGACCTGTTTCATCAATTCTGCTTCCGACACCGCCACTTCTTCTTCCGCAGGAGTTTCTTCGACGATCTCTTCGACAACTTCTTCTACGGGAGCTTCTTCGACGATCTCTTCGACAACTTCTTCCACGGGAGCTTCTTCGACGATCTCTTCGACAACTTCTTTAACAGGAGTTTCTTCGATAATCTCTTCAACCACTTCTTCTACGGGAGCTTCTTCGACGATCTCTTCGACAACTTCTTCAACAGGAGTTTCTTCGATAATCTCTTCAACCACTT
>CAZBQP010000069.1:4425-4578 GCA_964494075.1 uncultured Clostridia bacterium | reverse complement strand
CGACAACTTCTTCAACAGGAGTTTCTTCGATAATCTCTTCAACCACTTCTTCTACAGGAGTTTCTTCGATAATCTCTTCAACCACTTCTTCCACAGGAGTTTCTTCGACGATTTCTTCAACAACTTCTTCCACAGGAGTTTCTTCGACGATCT
>CAZBQP010000069.1:0-4325 GCA_964494075.1 uncultured Clostridia bacterium | reverse complement strand
CTTCAACAACTTCTTCTACGGGAGTTTCTTCGATAATCTCTTCAACAACTTCTTCTACGGGAGCTTCTTCGACGATTTCTTCAACAACTTCTTCCACAGGAGTTTCTTCGACGATCTCTTCAACAACTTCTTCTACGGGAGTTTCTTCGATAATCTCTTCAACAACTTCTTCCACAGGAGTTTCTTCGACGATCTCTTCGACAACTTCTTCGACTTCATCAAAGTCTTCTACGATTTCGTCGATAACGTCATAAGCCGCCGCCTCGCCACTACGACAAAGCGCATTCCACGATTTAAGAAGGATTGCCGCAGGTGCGTTCATTTCCGCAGAACGAGCTGCACGAGCACGATCGAGATATTTCAAGCCGAGGTGACGCAATCTTCTCGTCATTTCGCCCTGTTCGGTGGATAAGTCGCAACCTTTGCCAATCTGACCGCCAGCGCACGTCGTCACTTCCACATAGTCGTAATGAGCACCTGCCTGAATATCGGCAATCAATTCATCCGCAGCTTCCAAGGAATCCACCACGGCAAATTTCCACTCCACGCCGTCCAGCGTCATCACGGCTTCACGACGAGTACCCTTTCCGTATAAACCGCTATATTCAAATTTTCTGTAATTGAGCTGTGTCTTTTCCGTCGTCAAACAACGAGCCAACGCTTCCGCATCACCGCCGCTTGCCGCAGCGATATAGCTTGCACCCGAACCGATGCCAAGGGGTGTAGCCAAAGGCTTTTTCTTGAGCAAACGAACACTCGTTTCCACGCTGTTGACAAGGATTCCGAGTTCGTCAAGCGTCAACACGAGATCGACGCCCGGTTCAGCTCTCTTCCCTTCGCCCATTTCTAACGCAATCACGCGAATTTTTTTGTCGGGTTCCGCTTCTGCGTAATATTTTTTCAAAAGCTTTGCACAAACGCTCGTCGCCGTAGGCAAAAGCTCGATTTCGGGATAATTTTCCTTTGCATGACGCACCCAGCCGGAACATTCGGACGAATACACCGTGCCTTTGCCTGCTTCCTTATTAGCAAGCAACGTTTTCAACTTCATCAAGGTGAGCATATCCGATGCGATTGCCGTATCCACCACGACGTCTGCGCCGAGCGTTTCAAGCGCAGCAACTACCTTCCCCACACCGTCTTCACCACGGGAAAGACCGAATTTTTCCCCGATTGCTACACGCACCGCAGGCGCAATTTGTACGACGACAAAGTTTCTTTTCTTACTCGCCGTTAAGATTTTCCATGCATTTTCCAACGAGCTCACACAAATGCAAGCTGCGCAATTATTTTCAACGTTCATCCTTAAAGCCTCCTTTTCAGCGCGAATTTTTCTACGCGCATGTGTCAATATAAAAAATAAAAATATTTTTATCCATTATATCACATAATTGTAGAATTTTCAATAGGTACAGAAAAAAAAGTTCGCATTTTTTATAATTTTTTTTGGAAATTTTTGCCATATGTTTCCTCGGGCATATAAAAAATCAAACAGCCTAAAAAAATAAAATCATAAAAAAAGTATGACAAAATAAAAGCGCCGCTCCAATGCAGATAAGAGCGACACTTTCCCAGTCTTTTTCATTTCATCAACCGTTATACACGGCTTCCACACGATGGATCGGCAAACCACGCTCCACCCACTTGCTTTCATATTCGGTGACGACGTTCCAGTCGGGATTGCCCTGTTCGTGCAAGTCGTACGTTACTTTTTCAAGCGTAAATCCGCACGCACGATATTCCTCCAACGAAAAGTCGAAGAAATCCCGATCGTCCGTCTTTTGCAAAATCCGTCCGCCCTTTTTGAGGAGCTTTTTATACTTTTCCAAAAAGTTTCTATGCGTGAGACGTTGCGTCGCATACCCGAGCTTAGGCAAGGGTGTGGAAAAATTAAGGTAAATGGCGTCAAGACTCCCTTCAGGAATATAGCAAGGGAGACATTCCGCACGAATATTGAGGAAACGAATATTGTCAATTTCCTGCTTCTTCACCTCTTCCATGGGTGTCAGAATAACGTTGCTCATCTTCTCCAAAGCCAAATAATTCACGTTTGGATTCTGTTTAGCAAGCGCAATGACAAAGCCGCCCTTTCCGCAGCCGATTTCCAACGCCACGGGATGTTCGTTTCCGAACGCCTTGGAAAAATCAATGAGGTCACGATAATTTTCCGCAGCCTCTTTCATATTCAAAATGCCGTTTGCGCCCTTGGCAAGGAGCAAGTCCCCGCACGCTTCCATACGTGCGTCGAAATTGCGTTTTTTTCTCATTCTCGCCGCTCCAATGCAGATAAGAGCGACACTTTCCCAGTCTTTTTCATTTCATCAACCGTTATACACGGCTTCCACACGATGGATCGGCAAACCACGCTCCACCCACTTGCTTTCATATTCGGTGACGACGTTCCAGTCGGGATTGCCCTGTTCGTGCAAGTCGTACGTTACTTTTTCAAGCGTAAATCCGCACGCACGATATTCCTCCAACGAAAAGTCGAAGAAATCCCGATCGTCCGTCTTTTGCAAAATCCGTCCGCCCTTTTTGAGGAGCTTTTTATACTTTTCCAAAAAGTTTCTATGCGTGAGACGTTGCGTCGCATACCCGAGCTTAGGCAAGGGTGTGGAAAAATTAAGGTAAATGGCGTCAAGACTCCCTTCAGGAATATAGCAAGGGAGACATTCCGCACGAATATTGAGGAAACGAATATTGTCAATTTCCTGCTTCTTCACCTCTTCCATGGGTGTCAGAATAACGTTGCTCATCTTCTCCAAAGCCAAATAATTCACGTTTGGATTCTGTTTAGCAAGCGCAATGACAAAGCCGCCCTTTCCGCAGCCGATTTCCAACGCCACGGGATGTTCGTTTCCGAACGCCTTGGAAAAATCAATGAGGTCACGATAATTTTCCGCAGCCTCTTTCATATTCAAAATGCCGTTTGCGCCCTTGGCAAGGAGCAAGTCCCCGCACGCTTCCATACGTGCGTCGAAATTGCGTTTTTTTCTCATTCTCATGGACATATTGTTCTCCTCCTTTCCTCACTTCGTACCCGTGCTTCCAAATCCGCCCGTTCCTCGCACGGTATCCGAAAGCGTCTCTTTCTCTTCAAACGCCACCTTCAAAAAGGGGGTGATTACAAGCTGTGCAATCCGTTCCTGCGGCGAAATTTTTTGCTCGTCGTTTGAATGGTTATGCAGCGCCACCATAATCTCTCCACGATAATCGGCGTCTATAACCCCTACTTTGTTGGCAGGTGCCAAGCCACGTTTTAAGGCAAGTCCGCTTCTCGCATAAATAAGCCCTGCATATCCCTCAGGGATTTCTACGGCAAGCCCCGTATGCACGAGTTTTGTTTCCCCGGGCATAAAAACAAGCTCTTCCTCCGTCAGTGCATACAAATCAGCGCCTGCGGAATACTCCGAACCGTAGGCGGGCAAAATCGCTTTTTCGTCTAATTTCTTGATCGAAACTGTGATCATTCCTCTTTTCTCCTTTCTTTCAAACGAGCTTATTATACTATAAAACAACGAAAAACGCAAGCATTTCACTTGCGTTTTTCACATTCTTTACGCCGACGCCTGTCCTCGATAATGAGCGTACAGGGATGCGTATAGCTCCCCGAGATACCGTGGCGCAAAGACATCCTCTTGAAAGGCTACAAAACGATCCATGGCGTTTTCATACGTACTGTCGTAATAATTGCGCACAATCGTAAACCGAGCCTCGTAGGAAAGGGCAAAATTGACCGTATACGGCGCATTCCACGCCTCCCCATCCGGCTGCATGGAATATTTGAGATAAAACTGCAATCCGTCACGGAGCAATTCCACTTGCTCGTCATACTCCGCCTCCAACTCGTTTTTAATCAGCAAATACAGCCCCGAATTGTAAATTCCCTTCCGAATGAGTTTATCCTTCTCCTCCTGCAATTTCTCCTTCATCTTGATTTCAAGATTATCCTTCTTACTTTGCGCCGAGCGCACCTCTTTGAGTTGTTCTACGGTCAGCAACGCATATTGCTCGTCCGTATAATTGATGATATCAATCTTCATATTTTTTCACCTCACGAAAGAAGTAGGTAGGCTGCCGACATAGACCGCACTTCCGCTCCGTAGGGAAGGGTAAACTCGAAAGAAAAACACTCTCCGCTTTCCGACAACTTCACTTCTGCCCTGCCATTCGCCAAAGATACCTCTCTTATAAATTTTCTTCCACCCGATTTCACCGTCAACGCAAAGCTGCCTTGTCCTGTAAAATACAAGTTAGTCAGTGTCTTGCGCGCACCTGTTCCCAAGTCCGTTTTCTCACTCAAAAACGATCCGCTACCCCCTTCC
>CAZBQP010000068.1:0-6621 GCA_964494075.1 uncultured Clostridia bacterium | reverse complement strand
CTATATCATGACGCACGATTCCATCGGTGTCGGTGAAGACGGACCTACCCATCAGCCTATTGAGCAGCTGATTATGCTCCGTTCCATTCCCGGCATGAAGGTATATCGTCCTGCCGACGGCAAAGAAACGGCAGCAGCTTGGGTATCCGCAATGAAGGGCAACCAGCCTACCACTCTCGTGCTTACCCGTCAAACTCTTCCTCAATATAAAAACAGCGGCAGAGCAGCGCTTTGGGGTGGATATATCCTTGAAGACTGCGAAGGCGATCCCGACGTATTGCTTCTTGCAACCGGCTCGGAAGTGGAAATCTGTGTTAAGGCAAAAGCAGCGCTTGCCGAAAAGGGCGTGAACGCACGCGTCATCTCTATGCCTTGTATGGAAGAATTCGACAAGCAGACCACACAATACAAAGCAAAGGTGCTTCCTGCAAACGTCAAAGCAAGAGTATGTGTAGAAGCAGGTTCTTCTTACAGCTGGTACAAATACGCTGGCGATTGCGGCGAATTCGTAACCATGGACACCTTCGGCGCTTCCGCACCCGCAGGCAAATTGTTTGAACATTTCGGGTTCACCGTAGAAAACGTGGTGGCAAAAGCGCTTGCGTCGATTGAAAAGGCAAAATAAGCCCTCCTTATCATAAAGGCGTTTCGCCCTATTCATTTTTACAAAGAAACTTCTATCAATAAAAAATCAGGCAGTCACAATTCGTGACTGCCTTTTTTTAGTCGATTGTATCTTGTAAAAATTTTTACATCGCAAACCCATACGCTTGCATGAATTAATTTTCGAGTTTTACCTTCTCAACCCCATATACTTGCATTTTTACTTATCAATTATTGAGTCAATAGCAAACTCAACGCATATCTACCCCTCTCATTTTCCGAAAAGCGCCTGAATTGCCGCTTCAAGTTCCGCCTCGTCCGTCACGCCTTCCGCAACCGTTTTCGTTCCGTCTTCGGGCAATACGCCACGCCCGTGAATACTGTATTTCGTTACCGGCCAACGCACCTGCGCAGTCGTCAACTTCAACATATCCCCGTTGACACTCATAACGAAATATTGCTGCATAATTCCTTTGCCATACGTCTTGGCAACACCGTTGCGTTCTGACAAGCAAATATCTGCGTAACCGCTGGCTCCGTAGTCCACAAGCACGCCGATCAAGCACTCCGCTGCAGAAGCGCTTCCGCTGTCCGCCAAAATACAAATACGGCTGTCTTCCTTGAAATAATCTCCATATACGTTCTTTTTCGCAAAATACCATTCTTCATGGTCGCCGTAATCGGCGATTGCCGCCGCCGGTGTGCGCTCGTTAGAACCCTTACAGAAAAAGGAAGCAATCCCCTGCATGACATTCAAATATCCGCCCCCGTTCCCTCGAAGATCCAACACGAGATTTTTCTTATTTTCTTGCTTGAACACGGACATGGCGTCCTCAAATTCCGTTACGGCAGCGCCTCCGAAACGCACGAGACGAATATACGCCGTGTCGTCGGGGAGAGAAGTCAAGGGCATTCCCAACGAAGTAAGCGTGGTTGCATTTTCACCCGTAAACCCATAGGAAGTCTCCTTGGAGCGATAAAATACGTAGTTTTCCACGTACGCTTCCCTCGAAACGGAAACGAGCTTGTTCCCCCCTGCCGTTTGCACCTGCAAAAGGAAGGACTCTCCCTCTTTCATATCCTCTAAAAAGGCAGAAAATTCGTCATAATCTTCACTTTGCGAAAGGGTAGCTTCCGTCTTGCCAAACCCCGTAAGATAGCACCCTGCTGTCAATCCTGCCCGTTCGGCAGGAGAATTTCCGGCAACTCGTACAATTTTGAGCTTTCCCTCCGCAATCGCAGCGGTGGAAAAGGAAACGCCGATTCCGATGCGTCTTCCGTTCAAATCGTTCGATGAGGTAGAATACCCTTCCGCTGTCATATAACCGGAATAAGCGTCCAGCTTCTCGTTTACGGCATCAAAAATACCGCCGTAAAAGCTTTCGTCGTCTACTTCTTGATAATAGTTCTCGTCAATCGTCTTTTTCACCTTAATGAGCGTTCGCATTTGTTCATCCAGCGTAAACCAAACGGACGCCATTCCGCCGAGAAAACAAATGACTGCCAGTACAATCGTTGCGACAATCCACCCGACTTTTTTTATTTTTTTACTGTTCGTCTTAGACATGCCTATCACCTCCACGTTTATAATTCATTTTTTTGTACTGTATTGAATACCCCTGTACGTCGTTATCGTGTACGACTATGATACCCTTTTTTCAACATTATAACGCAAGCAAGAAAAAAATTCAACTTTTTCTCCTCTCTTTTCTCTCTTTTCACGAAAAAAACACCCTCGACAAGCCAGATTTTCCTCGTTTTCAAAAAAAGTGTCATTTTCTCGAGAAAAATAAATTTTTTTTCGATTATATATTGACAAGCGACGGAAAAAGTGTTATAATACTGTAAAGTTAAAATAGTTTCATTGTCAGTGTCGAATATTTTTGAGAAAATATTCTTCCCACAGACAAAGAAACGATGAACTTAAAATTTTCATTCAGGAGATTTATTATGAGCAAAATGACACCTGCGCCTTTGAATGCGCCCTCCACGAAAACAGTTGTTATCGAAAGAAAAGCTGCTTGTCGCATTTTCGCACTTCTTTTCCTTGCAATTGCAGTAGCTGCTGTTGTGGTAATTCCCTATTCGTTCCTCTCCATGGACACCTATTCCGTCCTTTATAAAGTCATCCTTGCGATGTTTCCTGCAAAATGGCTTACGGTTACCGAAGGTCCTTTGAACTACGTATATAATATTGCTATCTACGTATTCGCAGCATTCACCGCAATTTGCGCTCTTCTTTCCTTGATCGCTATTTTCTGCGGCAAGAGAAAACCTTTGATTACCGGTGCTGTGTTCCTTACGATTGGCGCATTTGTATACACCATTCTTTATACGGTTACTGCTTTCCTTTCCACGAACATTTTCGGTATTGAGCTTTTCTCTTTGATTCTTGCAGGCGCAGCTCTCGTATTGACGATTATCTGTGCAGCTTCGACCAAACCCATCGTTACCAACCCCATCGTTGAAGAAGCGGAAGAACCTGCAAAAGATCCCAACGACGGTTTCTACGTAGAAGAATATGCAGAAGCGTATCCTTATGAAGGCGGCCCCGTTGCTGGCGTTGTGATGGCTGAAGAAGTGACTCCTTCCTTCGTTCCTCAAAGCCCTCGCGTAAACACCGCAGGTTATGATTTCTACAATTCCAAGACTTTTGATACCTTTATCGCATCCTTGAACGATCAGGAAAGAAACGATTTCACTGAAATCTTCATCTTGAAGATAAAAGGCACTATGCCCGAACTTCCCGACTACCAGGTAGGTGGCGACAACAAGGAATTCTTCCGTAAGATCTTCATTTATCTTGGTCAGTACAGAGACAGAATCCCCAGCGCTTTGCTCGGAAAAATTTATCAGTATTCGTTGAAGATTAGCTAATCTTTACGAATCTCTTGAAATGCGTATATAAAAGCGTCGACGTCATGTCGACGCTTTTTTCACTCTTTCTTTCAAAAAACTTGCCCTTAATTTTCAAAAACATATTAGCAAAAAAAACAAAAAGTGGTATAATATAGGCAAGAAAATCGGAGTGATATAAATTGTATAACGTTAATAATTACGTCATTTACAGACAATTGCAAGTATGCAAAATCAAAAATATCGAACCCCCATCCTTGTCTTTTTCTATGCAAACAATAAATCCGCCGAGGTGTACACCCTGGCGGATTTCCTATTTGATAAATAATTTTACGACTTCTTTTCCATGCGTAAACGCACACGGATTCCATCTGTCTCCGAAAAGATCTGTCCTTCGCAAAGCTCGTTCACTAAGAACAATCCCCTGCCATGCTCACAAAAGGCATCCGAACATACAATCTTTTTAGGGGCTTCAAAGGGACTATCGGACATGATTTTCAGCTCGATATGTCCGTCCTTGATATCGCCTCGCAATTCCGTTTCACTGTCCGTATGCCGAAGCACGTTACCGAGCAACTCGCACGCAACAAGTTTACTATCGAAAATACGCTCCCCGTCGATTCCCATTCTATCCAAAAAGGAAGTCAGTTCTTCAAGCGCCTCTTGTAACGTTTTGGAATTCGTTACCTTAAAAACAAGCATTTTCCCCGTCTCCTTACATAGAATCCTTCAAGCGCCCTTTGAGCTTGAATAAGAGTTTCCGTTCCATACGTGACACAAACATTTGCGACACGCCGAGCCGTTTCGCCGTCTCACTTTGAGACAATTCATCTTCAAAACGGTATTTGATGAGCGCACGTTCGGTGTCCGTAAAATCCGACATTGCCGTGCGCAACGTCTCCTTAATCTCCACACTCTCATACTCGTCGTTCCCGTCCGGAACGACTTCATAGAGGGATTCCGCCTCGTCACCCTCGCCCGTCATCGCCGTATCAAGGGAAAGCGGATTGCCCACTTCAAGCGCACGTACCACGTCTTCTTCCGAAAGCCGAAGCTCGTCCGAAATAATTTTGACGCTCGGTTTCACCCCATGCGTAGACGCATACTCCGCCGTGAAATTTTTGACGAGCATGGTGATTTCACCCAGCCTTCTCGGAATCTTGACCATACGTGATTTATCGCGGAAATAATTCTTAATTTCCCCCGTAATCGTCGGCGTGATAAAGGTAGTAAATTGCATACCCAGATCGGGATCGAAACGGTCAATGCCACGGACGAGCGCTAAGCTGGCAACTTGTTTCAAGTCGTCAAAGTCCACCCCTCGCCCCACGAATTTCTTGGCGATAATATCGGCTATGTAGAGATATTTTTCGGCAATTTGATTGCGAATAGCAACGTCGCCCGTCTCTTTATAACGCTGAAACAGCGCATTCATGTTCTCTTCAGCCATCGTTAATTTTCAAAGCGAATACCGCTCACTCCGCCCTTTTCATTATTTTCAAATTCGACTTTTTCAACCAGCGCCGACAACAAAGCACGAGAAATTTCATCTTCCACGTCGTCCTTTTCCACTTCGCCGAGCGTCACACCCCAAATATGGCAGTGCAAACTTTCCCCCACGCTAAAATCAATAGTGGCGCTTTCATAACCATTTCGTCTTAATATATGCAGACTTTCGGTGACGCACACCTTAAAATCTTCTGCCGTATCTACGTCAAATCCTGCCAACGAGCAAAGCCCACCCGTCGTTAAACGTACCGTCGTAAAATATTCACCCGTCAGGGGTAACGTTACAGAAAACATATCTTTCATAATCCTTACTCCAACGTAATAATCTTATCCAATGCGCAAATCACGAACAACTTTTTAATCTTAGGTTGCAAATTCGTCAACCGCATCGAACGGCCATCCGTCTTTACCTTTTTCAAAATTTTCACGAACGTACCCAGCGTGGTGCTGTCGATAAAATTAAGTTTTTCACAGTCGAAAAGAAGATCGGACGGAGCGTCAAGATACGCATTGAGAACTTCCTGATAGAAAGCGTCTGCATTGCTCAAATCAATGTCGCCAAACAGTGCAATCTTCAAAACTTCGTTTTCCAAACCGATAATATTTACTTGTTCCATGTCTTTTCCTCCATAAGAAAATCTTGGTTATTTTCATTCCTCTATATAATATATACCGCAAAATTGCCTCTTTTGAAACAGTTTTGCGGTATTTTGTTAGACGAAAATATTGAGTAATAAACCAACAATAACGGCAACGCCGTAGCAAAGTCCGATCAACGCCACGTTGCGTTTCCATTGTCGCACGTTCTTCAACAATACGACAAAGCCCATTCCCGCATTGGCACAAAGCCCTGCCACGCACGAGCCAAAGGTAATGCCTCCAGCTAAAAAGGTTTCGGTAATGACAACACTCGAAGCACAATTTGGAATAAGCCCGATCACCGACGTAATAAAAGGCTGCAAGAAACGATTGCGGTGCATGAAGTCTACGAATACGTCCTCACCCACCGAATGAATAATCGCCGTCAACACGAAATTGACAAGGAAGATAAATCCTACCACCTTGAGGGTGTGTAAAAGGGGATAAAGAAAATATTTTTTCCACGCAACGTCCTCCGTATGCGAGCGTCCGCACGAACATTTGACGTCTACGTTCTTTTCCTGAAGGTAGGCACGCATGAAAATTTCATGCGTCGTTTGCGGTTCTTCTTCATAGGCAGAAGGAATCTCAACGCATACCTGCTCCCGTCCTATCAGCTTTGCAACCCCATCCGCCACATATCCTACGGCAACGCCGATCAGGATTTTCATTGCCAACATTGGAAGCACCCAAACGGCGCCTTCCCCGGAGGAAAGCATGATAATGAAAGCCTCGTCGCTCGTCGAAATAAAGATTGCGAGCAGCGTACCTAACGTGATATATTTCTGTTCAAACAGCTTTGCTGCCATGATGGAAAATCCGCATTGAGGAATTAACCCCGTAGCCGAACCCACCAACGGTCCTATCTTTCCGCCAAAACGATTGATTTTTGTCAAATCCGCCTTGCTCTCCAACAACTCCACCAACACGTAGAGCAGCAAAATCCAAGGCAACAGCGGCAAGGTATCCTCTAAGGCGTGCAGGAAAAACTCGATTACGTGTTCCATATTACGC
>CAZBQP010000067.1:0-6679 GCA_964494075.1 uncultured Clostridia bacterium | reverse complement strand
ATTGCAGCTTTATCTCTCTCATTCGTTACGAGTTGATTATCGAAATGCGAACGGGGGATAAGATTCCCGTCGGAAGAGCCAGATTGCGGCAGGTGAAAGAGGAATTTCTCACCTGGTTTGAAGACAACGGCGTAACGACCATTGATTGACCATATATGATAAAAAGCGTGCAAACGCGATTGTTAGCAAGTGGATTGCAAGTATCCGTTTGTGTTAAAAAAAGTACCGTTTATCCCCACGTGGTTTTGCCAGTCGGGAACGAACGGTACTTTTTTTTCTACGAGTTTTCCTTTGGTTCCCATTTTTTTGTCGTTTGTGGAAAAGTATAGAATGTCGATTTTTTCTGTGATATAATGGCTGCGAGTTTGAAGCGAGAAAGGGTGGACTCGCTTAAAAAAATTTCCAGTTAAAGGAGGAACACATGAAGAAACTCACAAACATCTTTCGTGGCTTCACGTCGGCTGTATCGTTGTTGTTGATGCTTTGCGTATCATTGACGACGTTGACGTTGGGCAACACAACCTGGATTAATACCAACTTAGGTATATCCGAAACAGAGAAAATCGGCGGCGACGACGGTCAGTTCGCGATTTATTGGGAAAATGAATATGGCTATGATTCGAAAGCGCTTGATGCAGCGTACGCAGATGCAGCGCAGGCAAACATCGAAATCTCGAGAGAAGCTGTTACCTTGTTGACGAACAAAAACAATGCTTTGCCTCTTGCAAGCGGCTCTAAAATCACTCTTTACGGCGCAGGCACGACGGGCAATATCAACCATAGCAACAGTAACAATAACTTGGAATTCGGTCCGATTTCTTTGCTTGAAGCAATGCAGTCCGAATTTGGCGCGGCAAACGTAAATCCCACCATCGTGAAAGAAGCGGAAGCCGGCGCAGCAACCGGTTATGACGACGTTGCCATTGCCACCTTCTCCAGAGACGGCGGCGAAGGAAGCGACCCTAAATTTATGAACGGCGATCGTCATTATTTGGCTTTGACGGCTGCGGAAGAATCAATGATGAGCAGCTTGTACGAATTGAAGAAAGCGGGCACGATTAAAAAGATCATCGTGATCGTCGGGAACGACTTCGCAATGGAACTTGATTTCTTGGATAAATACGGCGTAGACGCATGCGTTCTTGCAGGTCATTTTGGCGACTATGGTTGTCAAGGTGTGGCAGAATGTCTTTCCGGGAAAGTAAATCCTTCCGGTAAAACGGTGGATACGTATGCATCCAACTCTCTTTCCGCGCCTGCAATCGTCAATGCGAACGATAACACCTATCAGTGGAGCAACTACGACGAAATGGGCGAATACGATAAGATCAATAACGTGAAGAATATCGGTTACTACGTCATTTACGCCGAAGGCATTTACGTAGGGTACAAATATTATGAAACTCGTTATGAAGATTTCGTTATGGGTACGGGCAACGCAGACAGCGTGAACGGTTCTACTGACGGCGGTGCTTGGGATTATTCCGAAGAAATGTGCTTCACGTTTGGTTACGGTCTTTCGTACACCACCTTTGAACAGACGATCAAAAGCGTGAAATTTGACACTGAAACCAAAAACTACGTTATGACGGTCAACGTTGAGAATATCGGTTCCGTAGCAGGTAAAGACGTCATCGAAGTGTATGCACAGACTCCTTACGGTGCGTATGAAAAACAGAATAAGGTTGAAAAAGCAGCTGTGAACTTGGTTGGCTACACCAAGACGGATATTTTACAACCCGGCGAAAGCAAAGATTATACCGTAGACGTACGCGAATATTTCCTTGCAAGTTACGATACATATGGCACAGGCACGTATATCCTCAGCGCAGGCGATTACTATCTCGCCCTTGGTAACGGCGCGCACGATGCCCTCAACAACATCTTGGCGGCAAAAGGATACACGACGGCGGACGGCATGACGGCAAACGGAAATAAAGACCTCGTTCATAAGTGGACGGAGTCTGAAATGGATAGTACTACATATAGCGTCTCCACTCAGACGGGATATGAGGTTGAAAATGTTTTTGACGATGCAGACCTGAACTATTATGATGGTTACGAATATGAATATATGACTCGTAACGATTGGTACGGCACTTGGCCTGTAGGGCAGCAGTTGACTGCTACCAAGCAGATGATGGATGCGCTTTCCAACTATTATTACGAAACGCCCGCAGACGCTCCCAGCGTGGATAGCTTTACGCAGGGTGTGGACAACGGATTGAAGCTCTCCGATATGATAGGGGTAGACTTCGACGATGACGAAACTTGGAATAAATTCCTTGATCAGCTTACGATTGAACAACTTTGTACGACGATGACCGACTCCAAGTCGAAGAACGTTATCTCCGATTTGGACGTTCCCGGCACCTCCAAAGGGGACGATGATACGAACGCAGCAGGCGGCCAGATCACGTTTATCAGCCATCCTTCCACCGCTCGTACTTGGAACACCGATATGAACGAACTTCGCGGTAAATATTCCGCAATCTGCGCTTTCTTGAAGGGCACGGATGAAATTTGGTATGGCGCAGGCAACATGCATCGTACTCCTTACGGCGGACGTATTCGTCAATATTGGTCTGAAGATGCGAACCTTGCATATATCAACGGTTATTATGAATGTAAAGCGGCTCAGGCAGTCGGCGGCATTATTTGCGTGAAGCATATGTGCTGTAACGATCAGGAAACCTATCGTACCGGTTTGACGGTGTTCATCACCGAACAACCTTTGCGTGAAATCTATTTGAGAGCATTTGAAGGCTCGTTTGACGGCGGCGCACTCAGCGTTATGGCTACCACCGGTCGTGTTGGTACTCAGCTTGGTAAGAACTATGCGCCCATGATGACGACCGTTCTTCGCAACGAATGGGGCTACAAAGGTCACGTTACCTCCGACGGTTACGTAAACACCGGTTACTACAACAATACGTTGGAAGAATTGGTGGCAGGTATGGATTACAGCTGCTGTGATTCCGCAGGTGCGAATGCAGACCGTATTTTGAAGGCAATCAAAGGCGGCGACGGATATATTCTTCAATGTATGCGTCTTGCAGCAAAACGTAACTTGTACGTTATGACGCAGAGCGCAAGCATGAACGGCTTGGGCAGCGGCGCTAAGATGGTTACCATTGTTCCCGCTTGGGAAAGGGCTGTTTTGGTTGCGAACATCATCATTGCAGCACTCTTCGTGGTAAGCCTTGCGGCAACGATTATTTGTGCGGCTTCGTCTGAAAAGAAGGACGGAAGAAAAAATAAAGCAAGGGGGAAATAACAATGAAAGAATGTGTAAAAGAAGTAAGCAAAAAAAGAAACGTGTCTACGCTTATTGCGGCATTGCTTGCGGCTGTAACGGCTGTTCTTGCCCTTATTCACGGCAATACGTATAGTCAATATTTTGATGTGACTGTTATTCTTACATTGGCGCTCGGCGCAGTTTGTTGGGTGATTCCTGCAATTATTCAAAATGGCGTAACCGCTTGGTTCGGGCTTATCGGTGAATTGTTCGCGGCGTTCGGGCTTGGTCTTTATATCACCAACAGCTACAACGTATGGGCAGATACCTGGGGGAACATTTCCCAAAACGGCGTTTTGTTCGGTACGTTCAACTTCTTCGGTTCCGAAGGCGGTCCCGTATTGCCTGCAATTATCATCGTGGTAGGGTTAATCGCTTGTATTTGCGGCATCATCTCTTGTTTTAAGGGAAAGGAGAATCAGTAATGAAAAAATCTAAGAAAATTATCGCGCTTGCAATCGTAGGTTGCTTATGTGTGCCTATGCTTGCGGGATGCAGCTCTCGATTGGGCGAACAATCCAAAATCTATTTCGATTCCATTAAAACCGTTATCGACAATTATATCAAATATAACGACGCGATCAAGGGCGGCACGACAACGAAGAGAGAAAACGCTTTGGATACCCCTCAAGTGAGCATTGAAAACGGAAAATATTCCTTCAACAAAGTTGACAATGCAAGCTACTATGTCGTTTCCGTATACGAAACGAGCGGCTCGTTGGATGCGCTTGGCAGCGTGACCGTACAAGAGGACGGAAGCGCAACCTATTCGGGCAATATGACCGATCTTAAGAATGAATATTCCTATCAAGATTGGTTCCTCCGTGTCGTTGCATATCCTGCAGAAGGGGGCACGCTTGAAGAATCCGACGCAGGGTTTGCAACCTATACGGTGAAAGGAGAAGTGGCAAAAGTAAACGTTTCCAGTCAATATATTTGGAACGTATACGGCGGAAGCGTTGCGCTTACGTTGAATGGATTCGATTATGCGAAAACCGCATATCCCACCAACGTCAAGGTGACGTTGACCAACACTTCGACAAATGCAATGATTAGCGTCGATACAGGCAAATTGACCTCTTCCTCTACGGAAGTGAGTGTTTCGTTGCCTATCAGCACTGCGGATTATTCCGTATCGCTCGATTGTCAATGGGATGAAAAGTACGTTACGAATCCTGCTTTGACGATGACAGCCGGCACGATTTCCGTAGACGGAAAGAAGAATGTCATCAGCGACGGCTTGAGCTACACTTGCGGCATCTTCAATCAGTTTGAATTCCCCTTCATCTCCGAAGGATTCAAACCTACCGATGTGCCCACCGATCAGTCTTATTCGGAAGTGGAGCTTGAAGACGGCGTCGTATTCGGTACGTCCACCGCAGGGAATAACGAATGTACGTTTAGAGCATATCCTTTGTGGACGGAAAAAGGATATACGGCAAAGGAAGGCGCAATCTATTCCTTCGACGTGCGTATTAAGGGCAGCTCCAGCATCACGGCTTCTCCTAAGAACTCCCCGGGCAGCGGAAGCTCGCCGATCTTGTTCGGTCAGCTCGACTTCTTCTCGGATGGTACTTTTGAATTAGAAATCGAATATCAATATTTCAAGACTGACCAAATGAATGCAGGCGTATACTATTGTCCCGACGTCATTTGCGAAGGTTTCTACAATGTAGAAGCAGACGGCACCTATACCCTCAGCTTCGACGCTACGAATGCGTATGAAGGCACCTATCAGCCCATCGAAGAATTGGACGGAAGAGCTTCCTTCTATTCTGAAATCGATCCCGATTGGAAGAATTCCGGAAATAACAACCAAGGCGGCGGAGGATTTCCCGGCGGTGGCGACGGTAACCAAGGTGGCGGCGGCCAGGGCGGTGGCTTCTCGTTTGAATTCAACAACTACACTTGGAATACAGTAGAGAATAACTTCGATTTGGATGCAGGCAGCCATAACTTGTTGAAGTTTACGGCAACCAAGAAAGCGACGGCGACGGAAGGTTCTACCTATTCCTTCACGTGTGCAACCAAAGACACGGGTGCTCCTTTCCAAATTGATTGTACGTTGGAATTGAGGGCAGACGGCACGGCGGTGTTCCACTGCGGTGCGGCAGGTCCTTTGTCCGATACGGTAAAGAATGGTACATGGACGGAAGTAGACGGCGTTGTAACCATCAACCTTAAATAATCTGAATAAGACCGTTTAGGGAAATAATAGAACCATAAAAAGTGGTCGATGGAGTAAAATCCATCGGCCATTTTTTTGTGGGATAAGAAGATTGTTTGGTGTGTAAAAAGGGGAATGAAAAGATAATCGGAGGGGAATTCGTTTGGCGGTGAACGTGTAGAGGGAGGTTAGAGAAGCTTTACGAAAACTTGCAAAACGAAATCGTTTGGATTTTGTTCGGACAGCTCGTCAATCAAATATTCTTCGTAAACATTGCCGACGAGGGAAAGTCCGTTTTGATTTGCAAACTCTAAAAGCTCCGTATAGATATAATTGGTTTCTCCGTAGTCGCCCTTGGCATAGCCGACCAAGTATTTTCCCTTTGGAATCAAGGCGTTGGCGTATTTTCTATCTTTTAAGCGAAACCAAAGATTGGATACAATATTCCTATTGTTTTGCATACATTGCAAACTTGAGCGGTGTAGACGCAACCGTTACATTCGGTGATGACAACTTCAAGGGCTCTGCAACCTTGACGGTGTTAGGAAACAACTATGCAGCTGCAGAATTCACGTTGAATCTTAACACAGAAGGTCCTTGGATGGGCTTGAAGCTCCTTACGGACATTCCCGAAGGCGCAGATTTGAAACTTGCCATCTATGGGTATATGTACATCGAAGAAAACGAAGCGAACCTTTCCAACCTTACCATTCTTCAGGAAGCAACGAAGCTTGCTTATAGACCAGGTGAAACTTTCACTACGGAAGGTTTGATTCTCGGCGCATCTCATAAAGCTCCTTTGTATATCAGAACGGGCTTCACCACCGATTTGGACGGCTACACCTTCACGGCAGCAGACACGGGTAAGAAGACTGTCACCGTAACCTTTGCAGGTCTCACGAAAACGTACGAAATCGAAGTGCTCGACCATGACCACGTAGGTGAAGTAGTAAACGGCGAAGACATGGTTCAGTGCCAGAAAGACGGTTTTGAAACGTACTACAAGTGCTCGGTTGACGGCTGCAATAAGTTGTTCTCCGACGCAGAATGCAAGCATGAAATCGAAGCTCCTATCGTAATTCCTTGCCACAAGGGCACAGCTCTTCCTAATCATAAAGCAATTTGTACCCTTTGCAACAAGGAATTCGGCGAAGTTCGTGACGGTGCAAACTGGGTATACTATAACGTAACCACGCAGAAGGGTGGTTCGACTG
>CAZBQP010000066.1:0-6855 GCA_964494075.1 uncultured Clostridia bacterium | reverse complement strand
CGATAAATAATGGCGGTGTGAAATGAAATATTTGATTGTCGTGGATATGCAAAACGATTTTATATCGGGAAGTTTGGGTAGCGAACAGGCGAAGTTGATCGTGTCAAACGTCGTGGAAAAGGTGAGAAAGTACGACGGGACGGTAATTTTTACAAGAGATACCCATCGAGAAGGATACCTGAAAACACAAGAGGGGCGCAATTTGCCCGTGGAACATTGTATGCTCGGTTCGGCTGGGCATGAGATTTGCTCCGAGTTAGCGCCGTATGTGCAGACGGTCATTGATAAGTCTACGTTTGGCAGCTTGGATCTTCCCGACGTAATCAAAAAGGGTAGATCGAAAGTGGAAGAGATCGAGCTTTGCGGCTTGTGTACGGATATATGCGTCATTTCCAACGCCATGATCTTGAAAGCAGCGTTCCCCGAAACGAAAATTATCGTGGACGGGGCGTGTTGCGCAGGCGTAACGAACGAAAGTCATCGAATTGCGCTTTCTGCCATGAAAGCCGTTCAAATAGAAATCAAATAAAGGAGAAAAATATGGAACGCATATGTGAGTTTTTGAAGAAAGCAGGCACATATTATCTTGCAACGGTGGAAGGAGATCAACCGCACGTCCGTCCCTTTGGTACGGCGCACATTTTTGACGGGAAATTGTATATTCAAACGGGCAAGAAAAAAGAGGTGTCCAAACAACTTTTGGCAAACCCGAAAGCAGAGGTTTGCGCCTTTTCAAACGGGACATGGGTGCGTGTAATGGGTGAATTGATCGAGGACGATAGAGTGGAAACGAGAAAGTCCATGCTCGACGCTTATCCGAATTTGAGGGCAATGTACAACGAGAATGACGGAAATACGCAAGTCTTCTATTTTAAGAACGCCACGGCGACATTCAGCTCTTTTAGTGCTCCCGACGAAATAATTCGCTTTTAAGATGTGAGTTTAGCAAAACCATTGCGTGGAAAAAAGATGACGCAAAAGAATGGATAAGCGTGAAAAGATTGGTAAGGAATGGGGAGGTTTGTTGGTCGAGTATTTAGCGGCTCGTGAAAGGAGCGGATATAAAGTTGTCGTCAATAATGATAAAATGGGCATTAGAGTGGCGTTTGAATAAAAAAAATGAATGGAAAAGAATGAAAAATACGAAAAAATGAAAAAATCATTTGCCATATTTTTCGACAAGTGGTATAATAAATAAAATAATATTTTGAAGGTTATTCAAAATAAGGAGTGGATAATTATGGAAAATATCAGAATTCAGGACGACTTGTATCATTACGTCAATCAGGAATGGCTGGAAAAAGCGGTGATTCCCGACGATAAACCCACGACAGGCGGCTTTGCCGATTTGGCTGTGGAAGTGGAGAAAACGTTGATTGCCGATTTGAATGAAATGTGCGAGAGTGGCAACTACCCCAACGCATATCTTGAAAGAGCTTGTAATTTGTATAAAGCGTTTAAGGACGTCAAAAAAAGAAGTAGAAACGGCGCTCGCCCTGCTTTGAAAAATCTTAAAAAAATAAAAGATTTGACGGGAATTCCTCATCTTAATCGTAATTTGAAGGAGTTTGTTCTCCAAGGCTTCCCGCTTCCTTTTGTAATCTCCGTGACGGACGATATGAAGGATACGAATAAGCATTGTCTTTATTTGCAGGGCCCTTCCGTAATTTTGCCCGATACCACCTATTATAAAGAAGAAATGGCAGCGCAGAAAGAAGCTCTTTTGGGCATTTGGAAAAATATGGCGCTGGAAGTTTTGAAATGCACGAGATTGACGGAAGAAGAACGTATCCTCTATGTTGAAGATACCGTGAAATTCGACGCCATCATCGCAACGCTTGTTAAGAGCAGTGAAGAGTGGAGTGAATATACGAAGAGCTACAATCCTATGAAGACGGGCAGAGTTGCTTCCATGCTCAAACCCATCAATTTTAAGAGCTTGCTGAAAAATTTGTTTGGAGCAGACGTTCCCGACACGGTCATCGTTGCCGAACCTCGTTTCTTGAAAGGCTTCAAGACATTGTTCAACAAAGAGAATTTTGAATTGTATAAGCATTGGGCGTACGTGACTGAATTGCTTTACGTGACGAGCTTTTTGAGTGAAAAGCTGAGAGAACTCGGTACGAGCTATCGCAGAGCGTTGTCCGGTATTGCAAAAATGTCCTCTACGGAAAAATACGCCTTCCAGTTGACCGGTCAGTTCTATTCCGAACCTATCGGATTGTACTACGGCGAGAAGTATTTCGGGGAAGAAGCGAAGAAAGACGTTGTCGAGATGGTGCAAGAGATTATCGACACCTATAAGAAGAGAGTGGCAGAAAATGATTTCTTGGAAGATTCCACTAAAGAAAAAGCAATTTTGAAGCTTTCCAAAATGCGCGTGAAGATGGGCTACCCCGATAAAGTGGATGAATTCTATGATAAGTTGATCTTCGATGAAAAGGATTCTCTCTACGATATCGTTGTTGGTCTTTTGAGAATTCGCAGAGAACATTCCTTCTCAAAATTGACGAAACCCGTTAACAAAGATCTTTGGGTAATGCCCGGGCATATGGTCAATGCGTGCTACAATCCTACGAGCAACGACATCACCTTCCCTGCTGCAATCTTGCAGGCACCCTTCTATTCCATCAAGCAGACGAGAAGCCAAAATTTGGGCGGTATCGGCGCCGTAATCGGGCACGAAATCAGCCACGCATTCGATAACAACGGTGCGAAGTGTGATGAAAACGGTAATTTGAACAACTGGTGGACGAAAGCGGATAATAAGAAGTTTACCCAAAAGACGAAAGCGATGATCAAGCAATTCGACGGAATCGAGCTTCCTTGGGGGAAGGTAAACGGTACGTTCATCGTCTCTGAAAATATTGCGGATAACGGCGGTATGGCGGTTACGCTTGACATTATGTCTCGTATGGAAAATGCGAACTACGAAGAATATTTCATCAACTGGGCAAAAGTATGGTGTGTGAAGGCAAAGCCTGAGTATCAGAAGTTGTTGCTCTCCGTAGACGTACACGGACCTGCGCTCTTGCGTGCAAATATGCCTCCTCGCAACTTCGAGGAATGGTATACGACGTTCAATGTCAAGAAAACGGATAAAATGTACATCGCCCCGACGAAACGCGTGGTGATTTGGTAAAATAAAGAAGCTCCCTTAGATGGATATATTAAGGATTTTTCTAATTAGCATCTTAAGAAAAAAGAACCATACTCAAGAGTGTAATCGCTCAAGAGTATGGTTTTTACTTTGCCTTCTATAAATTTATCCTTTAGACTATTAAAACTTGGTGCCACAGATACTTCATCTTGTGGAATAGACAAATTATTTATCTGTGCTTAAACACCACAAGTTCGGGATTTTCGCCGTTTTCGTCGTAGGAGCAAACAAGCAAAAAATCCAAACCGCCGGCAAGCCCAAAACAACGTCCAAAATCCGTTTCCAACTGGGTGCCAAGATAGGTTGCGTTGTCCTTCAAAAACTTTGTCTTTTGTCCGTTGGGCAAGGTGTACTCCAAATTGACAAATTCGCCGGCAAGCACGTTTAAGTTTTCCACAGTAGGCAAACCTTCCGCCCGCAACAACGCGTTAAACTCCTGCACAAGCTTACGTTTAAACTGCTCGAAAGCGTCTTTTCCGCCCAAATCGACGCATCTTTTCCACACGTCAAGGGTGTAGTCGCCGTCGGCATAACACCATTTGCAGTAATCGTGGTTGGTCAAACCGTCCTTTTCGTGGCTGAAACTGCCTTCGTCAAGTGGCATACCGCAACATTGACAAACCGGATTATTGTTGTCGCACAGCAACCTGTTGATGGATACGCCAAAAAGGTTAGAAAGCAGTTTTAGCGTTTCCGTGTTTGGAATTGTTTCGCCTGTTTCCCAGCGTGACACTGCCTGCCTTGTTACAAAAACCTTTTCGGCAAGCTCGTCTTGTGAAAGTCCACGTTGCTTGCGAAGTTGCAAAATTACGTCTTTTGTTTCCATGATAACACCACCCTTGGTAATTACGTTGTCCGCCAAAAGCATATCGGCAAGTAAACGTAAAGCACTATTTGTTGATTGTATATATTATAGCATCAAATTGCACACAGCACAAGCAACTTGTTGTTGCTTTTTAGCTTGACAACGCAAAAATTAACAACGGTACGCTGTTTTTGCAATAATTTGAGAAAAATATAGCCTAAAAAAGAAGTGTGCAATAACTGACATGAATCCTAAAAGTTAGATATTTTCGGGGCGTTTTTTTAGTTCAACGCATACCTGCCTTGTTGATTTTCTTAAAAAAAGGACGGGGGGTGCGACGTTGAATGTTGAAAATGGGAAAAATTGACGAAAAACTTCCGTAAGCGTAAAGGAAGGGAAAAATTTTCGTGTTTGAAGAGGTATTTAGGGAGAAAGGAGTGGGGTAGGTGTGCGTTGAATGAGTTTTTTACGCTTGAATAAGCCTACAAAGGGGAGTGGGTAAAAGAAAAATAAAATTTTTTAAAAAAAATTCGCTCAGGTATTGCATTATGTGAAAAAATATGGTAAAATAGATTCGTAAAGCAAATTAAGAGAGGTAATAGGTATGAATATTTGGCATGATATCGCACCCGAACGCATTACGGCGAAAAGCTTTGAGGCGTATATTGAAATTCCAAAAGGATGTAAGGCGAAATACGAACTTGACAAGGAAACGGGGCTTTTGAAGCTGGATCGAGTTTTGTACACCTCCACCGTTTACCCTGCAAACTATGGGTTTATCCCTCGTACGTTTGCCGACGACGGGGATCCTTTGGACGTACTTGTTCTTTGCGGCGAGACGATTTATCCCCACACGTTGGTTAAGTGCTATCCCATCGGGGTGATTACCATGGTTGACGGAGGGGCGCTTGATGAAAAGATTATCGCCATTCCCTTTGGTGATCCCACCTATCACAACTATTACGACATTCACGAATTGCCCGAGCATATTTTCAACGAAATGATGCACTTCTTCGAGGTGTACAAGACGTTGGAACATAACAAGCAGACGACGGTGAAAGAAATTTGTCATCGTGACGAAGCCATGGATATCATCAACAAGTGTATCAAGAAGTACAAGGATATTTTTGGCGGTTGACGAACACTAAAAAGCGTATAGACGGGAAGGCGTGGCGAGAATTCGCTACGCCTTTTGTATTGCTTTTGAAATAAATGTAATTTTTTTTGATTTTTGCTAATTTTTTTGGGAAATGATATTGACATTTGACGCAAAAGAATGTATAATAGATAAGAATTATTATATTATGCGGTTGCACGCGTGCGCGTTTGGGGAAAAACGTCGAAAAAACGGGTGAAATCGCAGATAAAAAATTCGGCAAAAACCTTCGGAGGTTAATGATAGATGAAAAAGTACAAACTCAAAATGGTTCCTACGAAACAAGGTGCTTTTGTTCGTAGGAGGATCGACAAGACCCGCGCCAGAGCAGAATTCGTCGGCATGCTGTATTTGTTGGCGATGATCGCATTGACGGGGGTGGTATGTGCTCCCTTGTTGGCGGCTGAACGCTACCACGGCGGAATCACCGTGTTCTACAAGACGCTTTTGGCGTTCAATTATTCCACGGTTGCCGATGCAGTGAAGCTGGTAACGGCTGCGTTGTATGCACTTATGCTCTTCGTGTTGGTAATCAACGTGTTGCGCTCGCTTACCCATTTGAAATATTTGTTTAAGAAGAAAGTGAGCCGTGTTTACGGGTTGAACTCGAACATCAGTGCAATGGAAGCACTCGGTCAGATTTTTTCCTCGTCTTTAATCTGGATTGTGGCAACGCAATTCATTTCCTACATGATTTGTTTGAACGCTCAATTTACCTACGCTGCATTGGTTGTGGCAATCGTCGGCGTTGTCGTACATATCCTCGGCGGTTTCATGGGCGGCAAAGTTAGTGCGTTCTACATCGACGACGAAGAGGGTGTGCGTGAGGTAAAGAGACCTTACGGCCGTATTATCCCCCTCGTTCGTAATATTTTGCAGATTGCAGCAGTTGGCGCAATTGGCTTCTGTTTCACGAAAACAGATCTCTACGTGATTACGAGCAGCATTGCTGAAGTTGTATACGCACGTCAATGGGGTGTGCTTTGGGTCAACGTAATGGGTATGCTTCCTGCATTGGCGGATATGCTGATCGGGCTTTGCATCATTGCAATGGCAAGATATGCGCTCGGTACCTATGAATACAGCGTGGAAGGGGAATACAGCCCCGATGGCGTTCGTGGCGTAAGCAGTGCTTGCTTCAAAGGTGGTGCGATCCTCACGGTACTCCTGTCTGCGTTTGCATTTGTTTATCGTTTCGTTTGGGGTGGCATAAGCTCCTTTGCTAAGAACGAAGCCGGTGTGTTCGAGCCTGTTTTCCATGGGAATTCTACAACGCCGAACAATTATTTCGACATAATTCCCCTTTGTATGGGTGTGGTTGCGCTCGTGATCTTCTTGATCGATGTATGCGTTAGATGGCGTTGGACGAAAGCGGCGAAGGAAGAACAGCAGCTCGGCATGGTGGAAAGACGTCCCGTACCTCCTCGTGTTGAGGTCAAGATGCCTGCGATTCAGCCTGCTCCCGTGAACGTGAAGTTCCCCAAACAGGAAATTGTCGTACGCGTACCCAAACTCAATCCCACTCCGATCAACGTGAATGTGCCCAAGGCTGCACCTATCAAGTTGCCGGATATTACGGTCAACGTGCCCAAGTCTGCGCCTATCAAGTTGCCGGATATCAACGTGCACGTACCTAAGGCTGCGCCTATCAAGTTGCCGGATATCAACGTGACGGTGCCCAAGCAGGATCCTACGCCTATCAACGTGAATATTCCTAAACAGGATCCCATCAAG
>CAZBQP010000065.1:0-6955 GCA_964494075.1 uncultured Clostridia bacterium | reverse complement strand
CGACAGTTCGATATGCAAGGTGAAGCCCTCCTCGTGGTTGGAGTGTAAGGAGATTTTGGGATTGTTTTGTTTGATGGTAAGCGAACAGGTTTTGCCGTTATGCTCTATCGAGTAGGCGGCAAGCCGAAGCTTGTTCAATACGGCGCCGAGTGCAAACGTTTCCTCGTTTTGGAGGGTTTCCACCCACTTTCCGTTGACGAAAAGAGCTGTTTCCCCTGCACTGAATACGGGGTTTGCGCTCGGTTTTTCTCCGCTTTCACCATTTCCGCTTTGCGAAGACTCCTCGCTTTTACCGCTTGAATTTTGTGAGGAATCCTGCGACGAATTGTCGACGTGTTCCTGCTGAGGTTGTTTTTTGACGACAGGCAGAAAGCCGCTTCGGCTGTCGCTGAAATACCCGATGGCAAAATCTTTCAAGGTGTTGGGCATGACGGTGCCCACCCGTTCTGCGTGGGGAGAGAGTATTTTCTGAATGGCGGTGGAACTGGACGGATCGACGAGTGCGGTCGTGTCCAGAATGTCTTTGGCAAGCCCGTGACAGGTGGCGACGTAGCAATTATCGGAGAGGTACTCGTCGCGCAGAAAAAAATCGAGGGCGTCGAATGTGTTCGCTTGCGAGGTTTTTTCCCCGAGCAGAATCAGGTTGCAAAAGATGAGCTTTGGATACCAGCCTGTCTTGGCGTTGATTTCCTCAAAGGCTTGTGCAATGGTCTTTCCACGGCTGACGAGCTGTACGGTCTTTGACGATTGTCCTTGCATGGAAGATTCCGGAATGGCGATTTGCGAAGTGACGATGAAGGTGTCTTCCTCTCGATCAATGCCCACTGCCATGACGATGGCAGTTTTTTGAACGTCTGTCAAGCCGAAGTCGTTCGTGAAGAATAAAAAGACGAGCGCAAGAGCAATGAGTAGATAGTACCGGACGGTGTTTTTTGCGTACGATGGATAGAATTTATGCATGGTCTACCTCCCTCTCCTTGGGCAGAAAAAGCAAAAACAAGGGGAGCATATCTGCGATGAGCCAAAAAATTATCCCCAATTTGCCACAAAAAAGGGTATGGAAAAAGTTGTAATGTCGATTTGCGTAGAGTACGAAAATCAGCAATCCGCCGTTGAGAAGGGCGGAAAAGAGTACTCTTCGCTCGGAGTGAAAAGTGCGGCAGGTTAGGTCTACCGTATATTGTAAGGGGAGGCTGGTGAAAAAGAATAGGACTGCCGTCAAGGCGTAGATAAAAAGCAGGTCGATACGGCCTACGGTGGAGAGTGCTGGGAAATATTGTGCAATCTTGGAGAATGCGTAATGTTCTCTGGGAGCAATCGAGCCGTAAATACCGTAGAACACGGCGAGAAATAACAGCGTGCTTGCGGCGCCGATACCGTATCCGCTCATAATTTTCAATCCGTCCTTTTTTTGATAGCGTAGATTTCCGATGAGAGGAAGAAGCAAAACGGCGTCTGAAAAATAGGGGACTGTGTGCGTGAACGCAGACATGGTATCCCCGAATTTTGTTCCAAAGAGGGGGAGAAGACGGGAAAAGTCGGTTTCCGTGAGTGACATGACGACAAGGGCGATAAAGGGAAGTACGAATAAGAATAAGCAAAGATCTGCCGCTCTACCGATCCCTTTGATCCCTTTTGCGCAGATAAAAGCGGAGAGAAAAAAGAAAAAGAAGAAGGAGAAAACGGTAGGAGAAGTGTCGAAAAAGACGGCGTAGGTAAATTTTTCCAAGTCGAGCAAGGGCAAAACGACGGAAAATATGAAATAGACGGCGTAGAGAACGTAGAAGAAAGCAATCCCTTTTCCAAGCTTTTCTTGCAACCGTATAAGCAAGGGCTTTTCCGAACGGGAAGAAGCAAAGAGGATGACAATAAGGACGGCTGCTTGCAGCGCAAAATGGAGGAATGCCGGGAGTAACAAATCTCCTGCTGCGTATTTAGCAAGTATGGAAGGGGCTTCCAACAGTTTTGCGGCAGGCAATAAAAAAGCGGCGACAAAGGCGATCTGTCGGGAGAGAATTTCCTCGTTTTTGGGTGTGGAAGGGGTCATGATCGTTCTCCTTATTTTGAATTTTTCTTCGGCAACTTGATACGGGTTCGGTTTTTGCTGCCTAATACGTCGGGGCGTTCTCGCAGACTCAAAACGTCGTATTTTACGGCGCTATCTCGAAGGTCATGTATAATCAAGGGCGAGAAGGGCGCTAAGATAGGTGTGCCAAAACTGTCCGTCGTGATGAGATAGTACAAGATGAAAGAGCCGAATAACACGATGCCGAAGGGACCGATGCTCCCTGCGATGATGAGAAAGAGCCAGCGGAGAACGCTCCCTGTTTCCACGAATTCGGGAACGGTGTACATACAAATACCCGAAAACGCTACGATGATGATGGCAGGTGTGGAAAGAAAGCCTGCCGACACTGCCGTTTCACCGAGTACCAGCGCTCCCACAACGGAGAGTGACATACCCACGTATTTAGGCATACGAATGCTCGCCTCTTTCAACACTTCCAACAAAAACAACACGACGAACATTTCGAGGTTGGGGGATAGAGGAATATCACGTACGCTGCTTGCGATGGTGAGGGTGAGACTTAACGGGAAGAGGTGCAGCTTGAACAGTTGTGCCGAGAGATAGATTGCCGGGAGTAGAACGGCAACGAATATGGCGATCATTCGCAATAGGCGGAAGATGGTTGCCATAAACGGAGTGATAAAATAATCCTCGCTGCTTTGTAAATCTTCCATTAATAAAAAGGGTGCTGTCAGGGCGATGGGGGAGCCATCCACCAAAATTCCCACTCTTCCTTCGGAGAGCTTGGCGGCGAACACGTCGGGCTTTTCCGTTTTGCCGAGGTTGTGAAAGATGCCGTGTTTGTGCGGAGTAAGAAATGCGGCGACGTAGGAAGAATCGGGTATGTTGTCGATTTGAATTTCCCTGAGTTTTTGCGTGATTTCTTTTTTCACTTCTTCGTTTGCCGTGCCTTCCAGCCAACATACAGTCACAGCCGTGTCCGATTGCTTGCCTACACGCACCGTTTCAAACCGCAGAGCAGGTGTTTTCAAGCGTTTGCGAACGAGACTCATGTTCGTTTTAATATCTTCTATGAACCCTTCACGTGGACCGTGCACCGCTACGTCTGTCGGTGGCTCGGCGATGGCACGGATTGGAAATTTTTTGGCGTCAATGATAACGCCGGAGGAGAAGCCGTCTATCAGTAAAAGAGTGTTGCCATTGACAATCTCCTTTTCGATATTTTTTATTTTTTTCTCCTCCTTAAACTCGGTTGGAAAGAGAAAATTTTGAAAAATCTCAAAGGTATTCTTATACATACCCCCTTCTTTTTGTAAATTTAGCTTGGAAATAGGGTGTGCGATAAGTTCGCCTAATTGTTGCTTATCCACTACGCCGTCCGCATAGATAAAGGCGCAAGTCACTCCGTTTTTGGTTTCAAAAGCGTAGTGCAAGACGTCTTCGGAAGGGAGTGATTTTTTGATCTCCGTAATATTTTTTTGTAGATTTTCGCATAAAATAGTCACGCTCATAGCTTGCGTAAGAAAAAGAAAAACTATTCTCTTGACTTTTAGCGGAGGACTGTGTTATACTATAAGAGGATAAGTATATTATTTAAAGACAGTCGAGAGGAAACGTGCGCATGGAAAGGGAAATTGAATTGAACGAATATGAAGTGTTAGAAGATATGTGCATGAACGGATTGAAAATCGTGCAGGATACTCGTTTATATCGTTTCACTTCCGATTCCGTGTTGCTCTCTAAGTTTGCCAAACCCAAAAAGAGAGAGGTTGTGGCGGATTTTTGCGCAGGCAGCGGCATTGTAGGATTTCATTTTTACGCCCTTCATCGGGAAAAATTCCCCGAAATGCCAGTTACTCTTTTTGAAATGCAGGAGGGACTTTTATCCCTTGCCCGTAAGACTGCGGCGTATAACGGATTTGAGAATTTTGAGTTTGAGCAAGGCAAATTGCAAGAACTTCCCAAAGAATACAACGAGAAATTTTCCCTTGTTTTGTGCAATCCCCCTTACGAACGAGGTGGGTTTGACAACGACGAATATCACAAGGCAATCTGCCGCAAAGAAATCACCATCAATCTTAAAGAGATTGCCAAGGCGGCAAGTCGAGCCTTAAAATTCGGCGGACGGCTTTGTATGCTCCATCGTGCGGACAGACTTGCGGAAGTTTGCTACACCCTTCATGATGTGAAAATCGAGGTGAAAAAAATTCAATTCGTGGGGGGCAGGGAAGGAATGAAGCCCTATTTGGTCATGGTGGAAGGGGTGAAAGGCGGTAAGCCGAATACGGAAATTTTACAGACGATCGTAAACGAAAGGTGAAAAATATGGTTACATTTGTTGCAACGCCGATAGGCAATTTGAAGGATATTTCTTTGCGTGCGTTAGAAGCGCTTAAAGCTGCCGACGTGATTTTTTGCGAAGATACACGGCATACGATTAAGCTTTTGAATGCGTACGAGATTAAAAAACCACTGTACGCTTGTCATAAATTCAATGAGTCGGAGGCGGCTCATAAGATTTTGGAAGCGTCGAGACGGGGAGAGAACGTGGCAGTCGTGTCGGATGCAGGGACGCCCGTCGTGTCCGATCCCGGCAACACGGTGTGCAAAATCTTGCGTGAAAACGGGGAAGACTACACCCTAATCCCGGGGGCGTGCGCTTGCATTGCGGCGCTCGTTTTATCGGCTTTGCCGGCAGGCAGGTTTGCGTTTATCGGATTTTTGCCCGATAAAAAGGGGGAGAAGCGTGCCCTGTTGGAAAAATATAAGGACTGTGATTTGACTTTGCTTTTTCATTCCGCACCGCAGGACGTGGATAAGGATATCCAAGCCATGTACGAGGTTTTTGGCGATCGCCCGGCTGCGGCGGTACGTGAAATTACCAAAATCCATGAGGAAGCGGTGAATTTCACCTTGAAGGAAGGTCTTTCGGGGGAAAAGCGTGGGGAGTACGTGCTTGTCGTCGGTGGAGCGGAAGAGAAGGAGAGCCCTTTGAATGCGCTCAGCGAGGCGGAACATATCAAACACTACATGGCGGCAGGTTTGGATAAGAAAGAGGCGCTCAAACGCGCAGCGAAAGATCGTGGCGTATCCAAATCGGATCTGTATCCGTTCTCCATTGACTTATAAACAGAGTTTTGTTCAAAGCATATTTAGGGAAAACGAGCGATTGTTTCAAGCTCTTATAAAACGGGTATAAGTAATTATAAGAAAAGAATACGATCGTGGTATCGGGAGAAAGGAGAAAAGAATGCCTCTTGAATATTATTTGCTTTTTATGGTGCTGATACTTGCTTGTGCGGCGTTTGCGGGATCTGCGCAATCGAAAGTGAGCAAGGCGTACAAGGCGTATGGAAAAATACCGAATAGTTCTCGTATGACGGGATATGATACGGCGGTGAGATTGCTTCGTCGTAACGGGGTGACGGATATTTCCGTCGGTAGAATTCGAGGGACTTTGAGTGATCATTACCACCCGGCAAAACGTATTGTCAACCTCTCTGAAGGAGTGTACGGAGACGCTTCGGTGGCGGCAGTTGCCGTGGCGGCGCACGAAATCGGTCACGTTATGCAAAAGAAGGATGGATACCTTCCTTATCGTATTCGAAATGCGTTGGTGTCGATCACCAACTTTGGTAGCAGACTTGCCATGCCGCTTGTAATTCTCGGTTTGCTTCTCGACTTGTTTGTGTTTGCAGGGCAAAGCTCCGATTGGGGATTTTATATCGCCATCGCCGGCGTTGCGCTGTATGGACTTTCCACCTTGTTTGCGTTGGTAACTTTGCCTGTGGAGCTGAATGCCAGCAGACGTGCTAAAAAGATGCTTCTTGCGGAGGGAATTTTGACGAAAGAAGAAATTCCTTATGCGGATAAAATGTTGGATGCTGCAGCAAACACCTATCTTGCGTCCTTGATGACTTCTCTTGTATACTTCTTGCGATTTGTCGTTTGGGTGCTTGCCTTGTTCGGAAGAAATGACAGAAGACGATAATAGACGAAAGACATATCCTATAAAGAGCCCGACAGCACGTCAGGCTCTTTTTTATAGACGAAGCCCCGTCTGTGCAGATTTGCGCAGACGGGGCTTCGTGCTTGATAGGGTGTATTTGTGAGAAATATTCTCAACCATATAAGGGAAAAGTCGAATAGGGGAAAGCCGAAGTGGGCAAGGGGCGAAGGTCAACTCGATATAGATGGCGCTCCATTCGAGGAGAGTATAAAAAAAGAGCACGAAAAAAGGATTTCCGCAGAAATCCTTTATCGAACTATGTAATTAGTCTTCGTCGTCAAAGTTAACGTCCATTTCTTCGTAGTTGCCGTCATCGTCAACGGTGAAGTATTTGATGGGATATTCTACGATGTTGTCATCTTCTTCTTCATCAACTTCTTCTTCTACGGGTTCGGAAACGGTGTGCTTGCGCGTCCATTTTCTAACTTTGGTAGGAAGCCAGATGAGGTAGATACCAACGGTGATTACGGAGAGGAATGCCCACTTCACGCAGTTCCAGAAAAGGTTCCAGGTGTTTGCGGTGAATCTCATTCTCTGACCACATACGATGGTGTGCTTTCTACGATACTTGAGACCGATGATGTTTGCCCAGCAGAAGCCGATGCCGAAGATAACGATACCGATAAGAATCATAGCAAGAGTGGTAGGATTCTTAAGGTCTTCAGCCAAAGGCGAACCGTTGTCGATAACGTTTACGCAAGCAAGCAAAACGCCTGCGATAGCGAAAATACCGAAAACGAGAAGCTGAGCCAAGCGCATACCGATAGCGTTCAGAGCACGACCGTCCCATTTTGAAACAGCAACGTCTACTGCTTCGAGTTTTTTGTTCTTCTTTGCCATTTTTTTGCCTCCTTTACCCCTATCGCATATGCGAAAGTGTAATTATAATTTTTTATGGTATATTCATTATACAACAA
>CAZBQP010000064.1:0-7040 GCA_964494075.1 uncultured Clostridia bacterium | reverse complement strand
TCCTGTAGAATTCGTAGCACCCGCAGGCATCAAATTTGAATGTCCTACGCTTACGTGGAAGGCGCAACCCTTTTGGTAAAAGCGCTTGACGACAAGGCCGAAACCAACGCAAAACACGGTTTGTACCGCGCGCTCATCAACGGTATGGTTACGGGCGTAACGGCAGGCTTTGTAAAGTCGTTGGAAGTGAAAGGTGTAGGTTGGAAGGCAACCGTTCAGGGCGACAAACTCACCCTCAACGTAGGTTTCTCCCATCCTGTAGAATTCGTAGCACCCGCAGGCATCAAATTTGAATGTCCTACGCTTACGGACGTAAACGTATGCGGTATCAACAAGGAACTTGTTGGTCAGGTAGCTGCAAACATCAGAGCCGTTAGACTTCCCGAACCTTATCATGGATACGGTATTCGCTATAAGGGTGAAAACGTAGAGCATAAGGAAGGTAAGACCTCCGGTAAAGGTAAGAAATAAGGAGCGTTAAAGTATGATTACAAAAATTGATAAAAATGCGGTCAGACAGAGACGCCACGCACGCGTCAGAAAGACGGTTACGGGAACGGCAGAAGCACCCCGTATGAACGTATACAGAAGCCTTAATCACATCTACGTACAGGTTATCGACGATCGTAAAGGCGATGCAAAGGGGGGCGTAACCCTCGCTGCAGCGTCCACGATGGATAAAGCTGTAAAAGAAAAGATTGCAGGTCTTTCCAAGACGGAAGCTGCTAAGGTTGTCGGCGCAGTTGCTGCTGAAAGAGCATTGGCAAAAGGCGTTGAGACAGTCGTATTCGACAGAGGCGGTTATCTTTATACCGGACGTGTAAAGGCAGTCGCAGACGGCGCGAGAGAAGCCGGACTTAAATTCTAAGGAGTGGGTACAATGGCAGACGAAAAAAGAGAAAGAAGACCTCAGAGAAGACAGGTAGAAGACGACGGTCTTATTAAGAAACTCATTGAAGTTAACCGCGTAACCAAGGTTGTAAAAGGCGGTAAGAATATGCGTTTTGCAGCGCTCGTAATCGTGGGCGACGGCAAAGGCAAGATCGGCGTTGCTACGGGTAAAGCGAAAGAAGTTCCCGAAGCAATCGAAAAGGCTACTTTGAGAGCAAAGAAAAACATGGTTTCCGTAGCTATCGTAAACGACACCATTCCTCATACGGTAGTAGGTAAATTCGGCCGTGGCGCAGTTTTGATGATGCCCGCAGCAGAAGGTACCGGTGTTATCGCAGGCGGTCCCGTCCGTGCGGTTATGGAAGCAGTAGGTATTAAGAACATCAGAACGAAATCGCACGGCAGCCAGAACCCCGGCAACTGCGTAAAATCGGCAATCGAAGGTTTGAAAGAACTTAAGACGGCTGAACAGGTAGCTGCACTTCGTGGCAAGACCGTAGAAGAAATTTTGAGCTGAGAAACGGAGGAAATAAGACATGGCTAAAATCAGAGTAACGCTTGTAAAAAGCACGATCGGACAAGTAGCATCCGTAAAAGGTACGGTAGCTGCGCTCGGTCTTAAAAAGATCCGTTCTTTCAAAGAACTTGACGATACCCCTGTTGTACAGGGCATGATTACGAAAGTAAAACACCTCGTCAAAGTAGAAAACATCTAAGGAGATTATCATGAGAATAGATACTCTTTCCCCTGCAAAGGGAGCAACGAAAACGACGAAAAGACTCGGTCGCGGTATCGGTTCCGGTACGGGTAAAACTTCCGGTAAGGGTCACAAAGGTCAGTGGGCTCGTTCCGGCGGTGGCGTACGTCCCGGTTTCGAAGGCGGTCAGATGCCTATTGCACGTCGTGTACCTAAGAGAGGCTTCAATCATAACGGCAAGAAAGAATACGTGATCGTAAACCTTGCAGACCTTGCAGATTTGCCTGCAGGCACCGTAGTTGACTATGGTTTCGTTATGGAAAACGGCCTTGCGAAAGAAGTAAAAAATAACTGCGGACTGAAAGTTCTTGGTGGCGGCGAACTCAACGTTGCCCTCACCGTGAAAGCGGCGAAATTCTCCGTTTCCGCAAAAGCAGCAATCGAAGCTGCTCAGGGCACGGCGGAGACCCTCTAATCTGAAATTGTGACACGGGAAATCGCTATCTTGCGGTTTTCCGTAGTTCGCGTTATTTCTCCCCGAGCGTTTTTGCGCGGGATCGCCCCGGGCGAAACGCAAAAAAAAACCACTAACGGAGAAAAAAATGTTACAAACAATTATCAATGCCTTAAAGGTAAAGGAAATCAGACACAAGGTGCTCATGATGCTCTTGTTGCTCTTGATTTTCCGTATCGGTTGTTTCATTCCGGTCCCCGGTTTGGACAGAGAGACTTTTGGCGCTGCGATTTCCGGTAACGATTTCCTCACATTGATGAGCAGCATCACCGGTGGCGCGCTTTCCCAAGGTACGTTGTTTGCATTAGGTATCGGTCCTTACATCAACGCATCTATTATCATGCAGCTTCTTTGCGTGGGTATTCCCCAGTTGGAAGCATTGTCTAAACAGGGCGAAGAAGGTCGCAAGACGATTGCGCAGATCACCAGATACGTGACGATCGGGCTTGCATTGATACAGTCTATCGGTATCATTCTTACCTTCGCAAACAATAGTAACTCTATCAATACGACATTGTTCTTTAATCAGGCTTGGCTTGCAGGCGTCTTCATGACGATTGTGTACACTTCGGGTGCATTCATTGTTATGTGGCTCGGTGAAAGAATCACCGATTACGGTGTAGGTAACGGTCAGTCTATGATCATTTTCACCGGTATTCTTTCGACTGCAGGTTTGCAACTTGTTAACAAGTTCAAAGCAATCCCCAGCGATCTTAACGTGATTTGGGAACTCATTGCCTTCGTGATTGTATGCGCAGTGATCTTCTTTGCAATCGTATACGTTGATCTTTCCGAAAGAAAAGTTCCCGTACAGTATGCAAAGCAGATGAAGGGCAGAAAGATGTACGGCGGTCAGTCTTCCGTAATTCCTATCAGAATTTCGGCAGGCGGCGTTATGCCTTTGATCTTCTCCTTCTCTATTTTGAGCTTCCCTCAATTGATCGGTAGCTTGATCAACGGCGGCAACAACGGATTCAGCATTTGGTGGAGCAACTGGATGTCCGCATCGGCAGAAGGTTGGGGTGCAGTCGTATATTCCATCGTTCTTTGTATATTCATCTTCGGGTTCTCGTTCTTCTATGCACAAATGCAGTTCAACCCCGAAGATGTATCCAAGAGCATTCAGCAGAACGGCGGCTTTATTCAGGGTATTCGTCCCGGTAAAGCAACGGAAAACTATCTCAAGAAGATTTCCAACCGTATCACGTTGTTCGGCGCAATTTATCTCTCTCTCATCGCTTTGATTCCTTCCATTGCGTTTGCATGGGCGTCTTTCGACCTCGTCAACGTATTCTCGACCACGGGTATCTTGATTATCGTATCCGTTGCGATGGAATTCCATAAGCAAATGGAAGCACAGTTGATGATGAAGAACTACAAAGGATTCTTGAAGTAAGAAACTCTCTTTCGCGCTTCGCTTGCCGAAAGACAGGCGAAGCGTGAAGGCTGAAAAAACGTACCGACTCGGTACAGGATAATGAGGATCAACATTATGAATATTATTTTACTCGGCGCGCCCGGCGCAGGAAAGGGGACGCAAGCCTCCAAGATTTCGGATGGATTTGCTCTTCCTCATATTTCCACGGGCGACATTTTCAGGGAAAATATTAAGAACCAGACCCCCATTGGGATGCTTGCAAAATCTTACACCGATCAAGGTTTGCTCGTGCCCGACGAAGTGACTTGTCAAATCGTCGAAGAGCGTCTTGGCAGAGAGGATTGCAAAAACGGATATATGCTTGACGGTTTCCCCCGTACGATTGCGCAGGCGGAAGCGCTTGACAAGATCACGAAGGTAGACCTCGTCATCAATATCGATGTAGACTTCTCCCTCCTTCTCGACCGTCTTTGCGGCAGAAGAGTATGTAAGGATTGCGGAGAAAGCTACCATGTCACGAAGCTGAACGGCGAGACCAAATGCGCTCGTTGCGGTGGCGAACTGTATCAGAGAAAGGACGATAATCCCGAAACGGTACAAAGCCGCTTGGACGTATATAAGGCGCAGACCGCTCCTCTTATCGAATACTATGGCAAAAAAGGCATCGTATTCAACGTAGAAGGTAACGCGGCTCCCGATGCCGTATATGCAGCAATTTCGGCAAAGCTCAACGCTTTGAAATAAGGAAATATGATTCACGTTAAAAGCGAAAAAGAAATAGACTTGATGCGAGAACCTTGCAGAATCGTGAAGGAAACGTTGGAGTTTGTCGGATCGAGAATCAAGGCGGGCATGAGCACGAGAGAGGTGGACGAACTCGTTGAGCGGTATATCCGCGCGTCGGGTGCAAATCCTTCCTGTATCGGATATGGCGGATTTCCTGCCGCTGCTTGTGTATCGGTCAATGAAATGGTGGTGCACGGGATTCCCGGCGAACGCATCTTGAAAGAGGGCGATATCGTCAGTGTGGATATCGTGGCAGACAAGAACGGCTATCACGGAGATGCTTGCCGAACCTTCTGTATCGGCGAAGTAGCGCCTGATGTGAAGGAGCTTGTCAAAGTCACCGAAGAATGTTTCTTTCGTGCAATCGAAGGATTGCACGCCGGAACGCCTTTATTCGATATCGGTTATGCGGTGCAACAGCATGCGGAATCTCACGGATACGGCGTGATTCGTTCCTATACCGGTCACGGAATCGGCAGAGAAATGCACGAAGATCCTTCCGTTCCCAACTATGGGAAAAAGGGTACGGGTGTACGACTGAAAGCCGGCACGGTACTTTGCATTGAACCCATGATTGCCATGGGGACGTGGAAAGTAAAGCTCCTTGCAGACGGTTGGGGCGCAGTGACGGCGGATCATAAACCTGCGGCGCACTACGAAAATACGGTAGTCGTTCGCGAAGACGGCGTGGAAATACTGACGCTGTAAACCAAAAAATAACGATAAAATAATCGGAGGGAGTTACTGTGTCCAAAGACGACGTAATCGAAGCGGAAGGGAAAGTTATCGAAGCGTTGCCCAACGCAACCTTCAAAGTACAGCTTTCCAACGGTCACACTATCACGGCGTATATTTCCGGCAAGCTCAGAATGAACTATATCAGAATCATCGAGGGCGATACGGTAAAATTGGAAATGAGTCCGTATGATCTGACGAAAGGCAGAATCACGTGGCGCAGCAAGTCGTAATCAATCGACGACAAGAGTTTAATTAACAAGGAGAAAAGAAAATGAAAGTCAGACCTTCTGTAAAACCTATGTGCGATAAGTGCAAAGTTATCAAAAGAAATGGTAGAGTTATGGTTATCTGCTCCAAGAGCAAGAGCCATAAGCAAAGACAGGGCTAATTTAGCGTAAAAAAAAGGAAAATATTGGTGTGAAACGCTTGACAAACCTTGATAGAACATGGTAAAATAGTATCATGTGATATTTTGGGGAATGTTGCGGAAAGCTTGTATTTTCCCCATAATTCAATAGTGTAATTAAGCTGATTTTCCGTAATTTTACGGAAACTCAGTTTTGTTGCGTTTTTTATTAGAGTAACTTCTGCAATCAAAAAACGCAAATAATTACGAAAATAATACAATGGGAACGCAGAGGCATTTTCCACTGCCAAGGCGGGAACATTCGTTGGCGATATACACAAAAAATAAGAAAGAATAAAAAAAACGGAGGACAGTAATCTATGGCACGTATTGCCGGTGTGGATTTACCCAGAGAAAAGAGAGTGGAAATCGGTCTTACCTATATCTACGGTATCGGTCTTACCACTTCCAAAAAGATTCTCGCAGAAACGGGCATCAATCCTGATACGAGAGTAAAGGATCTTGACGAAAACGACGTTTCCAAATTGAGAGAATATATTGACAACAAATTGAGAGTAGAAGGTGAACTTCGTAGCGAAGTTTCCCTCAACATTAAGCGCCTTATGGAAATCGGTTGCTATCGTGGCATCCGTCACAGAAAGGGCTTGCCTGTACGTGGACAGAGCACGAAGAGAAATGCTCGTACGCGCAAAGGTCCTGCACGCGCAATTGCAGGTAAGAAGAAATAATAGAGGAGGCGATTAGAATATGGCACAAGTAAAGAAAGTCGCTTCTCGTAAGCGTAAAGAACTTAAAAAGGTAGACAAAGGCCAAGTTCATATTCAGTCTACGTTCAACAACACGATCGTAACGATTACGGATATGGCAGGTAACGCAATCGCGCAGTCCAGCGCAGGCGCACTCGGTTATAAGGGTAGCAGAAAAGGCACTCCTTTCGCAGCGCAGATGGCAGCTGAAACGGCAGCAAAAGTAGCGAAAGAACACGGTTTGAGAACGGTAGAAGTATACGTGAAAGGACCCGGTGCCGGTAGAGAATCCGCAGTTCGTGCACTCTCCACCTGCGAATTGGAAATCACGTTGATTTCCGACGTTTCCCCCATCCCTCACAACGGATGCAGACCCCCGAAGCGTCGTAGAGTTTAATGAGGAGGCAGAAGAAAAATTATGGCAAGATATAGAGAAGCTAAATGTAAGCTTTGCAGAAGAGAAGGTGGCAAATTGTTCCTCAAAGGCGACAAGTGCTACATGGAAAAATGCCCTTTCAATAAGCGTCCCGTAGCTCCCGGTCAGCACGGCGCAGCAAGAAAGAAGGTTTCCGAATATGGTTTGCAGCTTCGTGAAAAGCAGAAGACCAAGAGAATTTACGGCGTACAGGAAGGCCAGTTCCGTAAGTATTACGAAATGGCAGATCGTATGAAGGGTGTAACGGGTGAAAACATGCTTTCCCTTTTGGAAAGAAGATTGGACAACGTAGTATTCAGAATGGGCATTGCTCCTTCCAGAACGCTCGCTCGTCAGATCGTTAGCCACGCACACTTGATGGTAAACGGCAAGACGGTTACCATTCCCTCCTACATCGTAAAGGCAGGCGACGTGATCGTTGTTAAAGAAAACAGAAAAGGAAATAAATATTTCACGGCTCTTAAAGAGACGAAAGCAAGCAACACC
>CAZBQP010000063.1:0-7091 GCA_964494075.1 uncultured Clostridia bacterium | reverse complement strand
CATATTGGACTGCGTGCCGCTGCCCGTCTGCCATACGACAAGAGGGAAGTGTCCGTTCAATTCGCCCGAAATCACTTCGTCGCAAGCTGCCGCAATCGCATCTCTTTTTTCCTCGGACAATTTACCGAGTTTGCAGTTGGCAAACGCCGCCGCTTTCTTCAAAATACCGAATGCGTGGGTAATTTCTCTGGGCATGATTTCACCGCCGATTTGGAAGTTTTGATAACTTCTCTGCGTCTGCGCTGCCCAGTATCTATCTGCAGGGACTTTCATCTCCCCCATTGTGTCTTTCTCAATACGATATTCCATACTTCCGCTCCCTTAGATTTCGATTTGTGCAATGACGGATTTCAACGTTTCCGCACTCTTATGCATCTTCGCCAACTCTTCTTCCGAAAGCTTGGGGGTAAGCGTCGTAACAACACCTTCGTTGCCGACTGCGCAAAGAGTGGACAACGCTACGTCGGAAATGCCGTATTCCCCATCCAAAACGGTGGAAACGGGCAAAATCGTGTATGCGCTCGAATAGATGCTGTTGACGATCTGCGCTACGCTTGCTGCGATGCCATAGAAGGTTGCACCCTTGCCGGCAATAATCTGACCGCCCGATTTTTTCACAAACGTCTCTACGTTTTCTCTATCGTAAGGGGTCACTTTCATTGCGCCGTGATTGGAAATCGTCTGTTCGTATTCATCAAGGGGAATACCAGAAATGTCTGCCGTAGACCATGCAACAAAGGAAGAATCTCCGTGTTCACCGAGCACATATGCATGCACCTGTTTCTGATTTACCGAGTAAAGCTCGGAAAGGCGAGTTCTCAAACGAATGCTGTCCAACGTCGTCCCCGTGCCGATTACACGGTTTCTGGGAACACCCGTAATTTTGCAGAATACGTAGGTGAGCACGTCTACGGGATTTGCCACGAAAAGATAGATTGCATCGGGAGCGTGTTTCACGATCTCGGGTGCGATGCTCTTCAAGATGTTCACGTTCGTCTGCGTAAGGTCGATACGAGACTGACCGGGCTTTCTGCCTACGCCGGACGTAACGATGACAATATCCGAACCCTCTGCGTCTTCATACGTGCCGCTGTAAATCTTCGTAGGGTGAAGATACGGGGTGGATTGAAGGATGTCCAACGCTTCTCCTTCTGCTTTTGCTTGGTTAACGTCGATCAAGACGATTTCCGCAACCGAGCCCGTCGCAACGAGCGTATATGCGATGGTTGCACCAACCGAACCTGCGCCGATAATTGTAACTTTGTTGTTCATGGTTTTTTCTCCTATTTACGTTAACGCTATTTGAATAGCATATTTATACTATTCTATTATATCATACAATTTTTCAATCACCAAACACTTGAACCGCCTTATGCAAAATTTCAAATCGCTAAATCGCTAAATTTTTATCTTATTGAAAATTTTATACAAAAAAAGCGCGACTTTTTCAGTCGCGCAATGCCATTTTCAGGATTTTTTCCTTCTTTTTACTTATCTTCCATAAACACTTCCGCCAACAACAATCCACCGTCAATCACCGTCAAAATACCGCAGATGATGAAGATTACTTCCAACGTCACAGTCTGATGGAACAAAAGCAATAAACCCATGATGATAAACAAAGCAGGAACGGAATATTCCAATGCGGTCAAATACCACTTACTGCAATACACACGTTTTTTGAGTTTTTCATAAATCATCAAGATGCCTGCAATCAGCAACAATGCCGCAATAATATACAAGACGGCAGCCACCAACGCCCAACCGCAAACGATAATTAACACGGCAACCACAAGCTTTACGACGGCAGGCGGAATCAAATGATGAATCAAATCCAACACCCCCCATACAATGAGGCAAATGCCGGCAATCGTCATCAACCAACCAATAAAACTATCTTGCAGCACAATTAATAATACACCGAACGCCATGGTCGCAACAGCGGCAATAATCTTTTCCGTTTTACTCATAAATCCTCCATCAAAACGCTTTCCGCACCTTATCTATGGCGATGTACGGTTGCGATTCGAATATTTTTCGAATAATATCTGTATTCTGCACGTGCGCAAGGATATCTTCTTCCTTTATCACACTTTACGCAAAATGCGTAATTCCCACACTGATCCTCTTTCTTGGAAAGGCTGTCGTACCATTTCGCATCGTCAAACATATGCTGTCTTTCTTTCAAATACATACCGATTACACTCCTTATTATATGCTGAATATTTCCTTTTTTATCACTTACTTTCTTTACTCTTCTATTATACTCTATTTTTGAAAATATTTCAATACTTTTCGACATATTTCGCAAAAAAATATTTTTTTATCGAGCTAATCATGAAATGAGAGATAAGTACGCATATTCTTCCTCGGTCAAAACGATTTCTAACCCTTCGACGGCAGACTGCAAATGCTTCACTTTGCTTGCACCAACGATGGGAAAGACGTTCATCTCGCCGTGCAACGACCACGCAATCGCAAGTTGAGAGAGGGAACACCCCTTTCTCTTTGCCACTTCTTTCGCCCTTTCCAGCCTTTGAAAATTTTCCTTTCCGCCAAAGGATGAGCATACCCAAAACGGACGCAAATCCCCTCTCCTTTGAACCTTTCCCGAGAAAAGTCCGCCACCGAGGGTGGAATACGCCACGACAGGCATTTGATTGTCTTGATACCAGCTCCGATCCGCCTGCTTTTTCTCCCCCGTGAGTCCGACAAGACCATAGGCGAAAAAACTCTCCTTCATGTCCGCCAAGCCGTAATAGGGACTAGACACGAGAAAGGGCTGTAAACCGTGTGCATAGGCGTATTCGTTGGCTTCTTCGATGCGACGAACCGTCCAATTTGAGCCACCGAACGCCTTGATTTTTCCCTGTGCATACGCCTCGTTGAGTGTCTGTACGATTTCCCCGACAGGCACTGAAACGTCATCTCGATGCAACAGATAAAGATCAATATACTCCGTCTTCAATTTACCAAGGGAGGTTTCGAGATCGGAAAAAATCTCCTTCCTATTGACACGTTTTCGCAAAAGTGGCGTATGATGCCCGCCTTTAGAAATAATATTTACGCTCTCCCTCACGCCCGTCCTTTCCATCCAGTCTCCCAGCGTTTCTTCCGACTGCCCGTACACACGTGCGGTGTCAAACGTCGTAATGCCGAGCTTTAACGCCTCGTTAAACACTTCGTCGCAATTCTCCCCGTTACAACAAGGCTTCGTGGACGTTCCCAAAATAATTCGGGAAATAGGCGTTTTCAAATTGTCAAGATTGAAATATTGCATACATACACCTTTCAAGCGAATTTGTTCGACTTTCCATTTTCATCGACTACGCTCGTTACCATTATAACACCTATTTTACAAAAATGCAAGACCAACGGCAAAAAAACTCCTAAAAGAAAGAAAAATCGAGTTTTATGACGAAAACTCGATTTCCATTTTTTAGATTCTTTTCACTTGCAGCATCGAACGCACGTCGTTGTATGTATCTTTTGTAAAAGACACTTGATCCACCGTCATGACGGTGGCTGTACCTGCCGCAACACCTGCACGCAAAATTTCTTCCAAGGGTGCACCCTGTTCCATTTGCATTGCCGCTGCCGCAACCATCCCTTCCCCGGCGCCTACCGTGGAATTGACTGCCACATTGATACTCTTGCAATGGTAACTATCCGTACCGTTGGTGATGATTGCCCCCTGTTTGCCAAGAGAAAGCAATACGCATTTCGCACCTCGATCCAACAGATCGTAACACCCTTCCAACATATCGTCTTTAGAGATAATACGTCGCCCCAGCGTACTTTCCAGTTCCTCAATGTTCGGTTTCACCAAATCCACACCTTCATTCAAAGCGGAAAACATACGTTGTCCTGTTGCATCTACAATTCTGAGCGATCGGGAATCGACTGCGCGAACCAAATCCCCGTAATATTCCGGCTCCACATTTCTCGGCAAGCCGCCTGAGATTACGGTGACGCTACTGCGTGAGGAAACGTTGCGCACGATACTGAGCACGTCTTTGAGTTTTTCTTCCCCGACTTCCTGTCCCACGTCGTTGACTTCGGTCAACATGGAACGGCTGTCGATGAATTTATAATTTTCTCGCACCCTGCCCTTATTCCAGACGAAAGAAAATTTAACCCCCTCTTTATCCAGTTCGTTTTCAAACATATATCCGTTCTCGTTATACATAAGCCCGGTGGTATATGCGTCGCCCCCTAAACGAGCCACCCCGATTGCCACGTTCAGCGCTTTACCCGTAAACGAAAGCTTTTTGCTTTTGATAATATTCGTTTGCCCGACGTTTAAGGTGTCAAGCTCTATCGTTACGTCCGTGCAAGGACTCATACAAACTGTTAAAATCATGCATTCCCACTTTTACGGCTGACTGCCGCATTCAAATCATATAGAACGCCGAATACGGCACTCTTCATTTATATATAAACGCCTTTTTATCTTCTCAAACAAAAAATCCCGTCGATTAGACAGGACTTTTATCAACTCATGCCGATGGTAATCAATAACATCGAAAACTACACCATACGTCGAGCTTGCTTATCTTGAACGTAAATAAAAAACGGGCGGATTTTCACCCGAACCCGTTTTAAAAATAGACCTTTTTACATAGAAATCATCTGCAACGTTTCGTAAAGCTCGTAATTAAACTTCTTTTCCATGGAAACAGCTTCGATAATATCCATATCAATGATGTGATTATCACGAATACCGACCACTCGATTGCCGATACCGTCGTTCAGCAAGCGAACTGCCTTGTTACCGAATTGAGCAGCAAGCATTCTGTCCGACATGAAAGGAGAACCGCCACGCTGTACGTGTCCAATACAGGTAGGACGCACGGAATATTCCGTAACCGCCTGCAACTGTTCGGCAAATTTCGACGCACTCATAACCCCTTCTGCAATGACGACGATGTTGGAATGTTTCCCGTTCGCACGAGAACGTCTAATCTTCGCCACGATTTCGTCCATATTGAACTCGATTTCAGGCACGACGATAATTTCTGCACCCGAAGCAATACCGCTGTAAAGTGCGATGTCGCCGCAATGTCTACCCATAACTTCCACGACACAAACACGTTCATGAGAGGTCATCGTGTCACGAAGCTTATTGATAACGTCGATACAGGTATTGACTGCCGTATCGAAACCGAGCGTGTAATCGGTGTACGCAAGGTCGTTGTCAATCGTACCGGGAATACCGATGGTGGGAACGCCGTATTCGCTGAGCACTTTTGCCCCTCTAAACGAACCGTCGCCGCCGATGACGACAAGCCCTTCAATACCGTTTTTCTCCAAAGTTTCCAAAGCCTTCATTTGACCTTCTTTGGTGACCATTTCCAAACATCTTGCCGTACGAAGTTTCGTACCGCCGCATTGCACGATGTTGGAAACGCTGCGCATTTCCATTTTTACCAAGTTATTGTCGATCAAGCCTGCGTAACCACGCTCGATACCATACACTTCCATGCCAAAATACAAACCCGAACGAACGACCGCACGAATTGCCGCATTCATACCGGGAGCGTCACCGCCACTTGTCAATAAACCAATACGTTTCATTCTTTATACTTCTCCTTATTGTCTTCAAAACATACCGATCGATCACACGCAACATATTGTTGGATTGAAAAAATAACCTTCGGATTTTTCTTCTCAATTCTCTCTACAATTGCTACTTTATCGGGTCAACGGTACTTCGATAAATTACACTTACAATTTACCCTCATTTTCACCCATAACTATATTATATCAAATCTTTTGAAAAACTCAAATCTTTTCAGGCAAGTTTTTACAAATTTTTCAAATAATTTTTATACAGTCTTCCGGCAAGAAGCTAAAAAGCTCCGCCAAGAGTGCTTTTGTCAAGCTCACCTTTTGCGAACAGCCCATTTTTTTGCCGTTCTTAACAAACCAAACATTCGTCTCCCCGACGTAAAAAGTGAGCGTATCCAACAGTTCTTCGACGTCTTCCTCGTCCAAAGCGCTGATATTCAGCCACAAATTTTTCTCAGCATCCGATTTTTCCACGGGTTTGACAACCTTCGGTGCCGTATACTCCATGTCTTGCGGCGCTTGATTTTCCGCCGCCTTGTGTCCGACGTCTTCCTCCAAGGTGAATTCCGTCATTTTCTCGACGATAATGGCAGGAGCCTTCTCGTCTTCAATGCTGAGTCTCCCCGATAAGGAAACGACGCGATCGGGTTCTAAAAAGTTACGAATTTTGTCATACACTTTGGGGAAGCAGACACATTCGACGGAGCCGTACAAATCTTCCACGGTCACAAACGCCATAAAGGAGCCACTTCTCGTTTTCAGTTTCTTGAACGCCGAAATCATGCCACCCATCGTAATCTGCTGTCCGTCTTGAATTTGCGTGTACGTCTTAATCCCCGTTTCCTCGTCCTCTTCAAATTCCATCATGGAACAATTAAACGTTCTGTCCTTGAAATGGGGCAAGAATTTTTCAAAGGGATGTCCGCTGACGTATACGCCGAGTACCGACTTCTCCTTGGAGAGCTTCTCCATCGTCTCAAATTCGGGAATATCGGGGTATTTAATCTCAATCGACTGTTCTTCCAAAATATTGCCGAATAGGGATATTTGCGCACCTGACTTTTGTTTTTCCATCGCATTAACGCGCATGAGCACTTCTTCGTACACCGCCGCCACCTGCGCACGACTGTATCCAAAACAATCAAATGCCCCGGCATAAATCAAACTTTCCACGATACGTTTATTGATGTACTTGCAACAGCGTGTCACGAAGTCGGAAAAATCTTTAAATAGCCCGTTTTGATTGCGTTCTTCGATAACCTGCGCAATGGCCTCTTGTCCAACGCCACGAAGAGCCCCCAAACCGATTCGAATACCGTTCCCCTCTACCCAGAAAATATCCTTAGAGCGATTGATGTCGGGAGGCAGAACGTCGATGTTCTTTTCCTTCATATACATGATGTACTTGGAGACTTCTTCGCTCTTGTCGATTCTGTCGTTTAAGATACCTGCAAGGAATTCTTTTAAATAGAAGTGTTTCAAATATGCAGTACGATACGCCACGACCGCATACGCCGCTG
>CAZBQP010000062.1:0-7201 GCA_964494075.1 uncultured Clostridia bacterium | reverse complement strand
CAATGAACAATGGGGGCGTTGTGGCAGAAAAGGGCGAGAAAGGCGACCAAGGCGAAAAGGGCGATCAAGGCGAAAAGGGCGACCAAGGCGAAAAAGGCGACCAAGGCGAGAAAGGTGACCAAGGCGAAAAAGGTGACCAAGGCGAAAAAGGTGACCAAGGCGAAAAAGGCGATCAAGGCGAAAAAGGCGACCAAGGCGAAAAAGGCGATCAAGGCGACACAGGTGCCGATGGAAAAGACGGCATAAACGGTGTGGATGGCGCGACGTGGTATTCGGGCAACGGCGCACCAAGCTTTGAGCAAGGAAACGACGGCGATTTTTATTTTGTCGAATCGACTTGTGAGATTTATAAAAAGGTAAGTGGTGCGTGGATATTGCAAACCACCTTGAAAGGCGAAAAAGGCGAGAAAGGCGACCAAGGTACGCAGGGTGAAAAAGGTGAAACCGGTGCACAGGGCGAACAAGGTGTACAAGGTGAGCAAGGTGCACAAGGGGAAAAAGGCGACAAGGGCGAAAAAGGTGACAAGGGGGATAGCGGTGTAGGCATTGAAAAAGTGACCATAGGCTACAACGGAAAGGTCACGATTATCTTGACGGACGGTTCAGAATATACGATTACCGTGGAAAAGGAATGTGAACATTCCAATATGAAGACAAGCTTGATTGCACCTACTTGTGAAGAACGGGGCTATACGTCGTATGTTTGTGAGGATTGCGGCTATCAATATGTGAACGATTATACACCTGCTACGGGACATCATTTCTACGATAGACATTGTGTATATTGTTCGGAAGAAGAACCTTTTGGGGTGATTGAAACGGATACGACTTGGTATAAGTCTTCCGAGAGTACATTTACTTTAACTACACGCGAGCAATTTGCCGGTTTTGCATACCTCGTGAACACGGGAACTACTTTCTCCAAAAAGACGGTGAAGTTGGGGAAGAATATCGACCTTGGCTATGAAGAATGGATTCCAATCGGGACGGCGAGCACACCCTTTTCCGGCACTTTTAACGGGCAAAATTTGACGATTTTCAATTTGAAGATTACGCAGAGCGAATTAACGGAAAATATCGGACTTTTCGGGTATGTGACGAGGACGTTGCAAAATTTTAAGGTCGCCAATGCGGATGTTTCTTCTATGGAAAACGGAAACAATATAGCAATTGCATGTGGAAATACAACGGGTAAAATTTCGGGTGTATGTGTCAGCGGAAATTTGACGGCGAAGAATTTTACATATGTTGGCGGAATTGTAGGCTATGTAAAAGCCGGCTTAGGAAATGCGACGCTTGGCTATATGGAAAATAGTGCGACGGTGGAAGGCAAGGAATATGTAGGCGGTATCGCAGGGTATTGGTATGCGACGGATAATTTCACTGCTTTTTCATGGAAAAATACGGGCACGGTAAAAGCGAGCGGTTTATATGTCGGCGGTATTTTCGGACACGTATCGGCAAATAAGACTTCCGTGGTGAAGGAATGTGAAAGCGGTGCTGCAATAGAAGGCAAAGCGTACGTAGGCGGCATTGCGGGACGAGCAACGACGATACAGTTGTTGAATTGTGTGAATGAGGGTACGAGCGTGAAGGCAACGTACACGGTGGATAAAGGTGATATGCTTGCCTATCTTGGCGGGTTTGTCGGCGAAGGAACAACGGTGAGCGGTTGTAACAATGCGGCGGAAATCGAATATGAATATGCGGCTTTCTATGTCGGCGGCATTGCAGGACGGCTTTCGGGTGGTGCAGACAATTGTGTTAATAGCGGTAAGATTAATGCTCCGAAAGCGATCTATGTCGGCGGTATTGTCGGTTGCGTGAATGTTTCGGGATTGGGAATGACCTATACCGCATAGACGAATACGGGTGACGTGACGGCAAAATCGTATGCAGGCGGTCTGTGTGGCTATGTAAAAATGACCGCAACCGGTTCTGTTGGAACAACTTACTGGTTGAATTATTCGGAAAGTATGAATGCGGGAAATATTTTCGTTTCCGGAGATTATGCAGGCGGTTTGTGCGGATATACCTATTTCAATATGTCTTACGGAAGTGCTAAGACGTCAATGACGATGTTGACGAATACTGGTACTGTAACGGCGGGCGGCTCCTATGCCGGCGGTATTGCAGGCTACGCCTATGCGCAGATTACAAGCGAAGCCAAAGAGTGTTTGAATACGGGTACGGTGACGGCAACGGACAAATCAGGAGATATATTCGGTGAAGCTTCGAAAATTACGATCGTAAAATCGACAGAAGAATAAGCGACGGAACATATCGTGCGTAGATTGTAAAAGATTTGGCTTTGAATATCACGCAAAAATAAACGGAATAGACAGAATAGGAAGAAGCCCTTACGGTTACGATCGTAAGGGCTTTTTTGGGTACAGTAATGTATTTTGTGGCTCGTTCGCTGTACTTCCTCGTGTTATTTTTGTCGTTAAAAATAAGGTATAGCCGTTTTGGCTATACCTTCCTTTGTCGGAAATAAAATTTCCTTGTTTTTTTGATTAAAATGCAGATTTTTTCCTCTATTAAGTGGCAGAAATGGTGTTCATGAAGCCAATTAATTTAGCCGTATAATCCATAATCTGCGTGACGGTCAAATCACCAAAACGAAGTTTGCCATCTACGTTGGACGCCGTAGTTTCTACAAAGGCATAGTGGAAGGAACCTAATAATCCGAGATTTATGTCGGTTATGATGATCGTATCCAACGTATCTGCGCTCAGCGTGATGATGCCGTCCTCGTTCAAATCGTACAGCTTCGCCTTCGTAATGTTCTTGGTCATGTTGGAAATGGGAGCTGCAAAGTCCGTTAAAGGATAATCTTGCGAATACGGAGTGGAAGAGGTGGGATCGATCAACAGATATTTCCATTGTCCTGTGAGGATAAGATTGACTTGATAGATCTTTCCTGCTTCATCGGTATATTGATAGAATTTCGTCGTTGCATTGTAGACGAGTTTGCTTTCTTCAATATATCCAGGCGAGTTGTCGATGTTGCCGTTTTCGTCAATGAGGGAATCGTAGTAGTATTCGAAAACAATATCGTCTACCTCGCCGGTATAAGGTGTGCCGTCTGCGTATTCGTAACGATCGGGTGCTCCGCCTGTGCCTTCAACAAGAGTGAGAACGTGGCGTGTCGTGCCATCGTAAACCACATAATCGTTTTTGAAGATCTGATGAGGGTATACCTGTTTGAAGGTGAGCTTTCCAATTTCATCGGGAAGAGTGGAAAGGGTAGCGTTGCCGAGGTGGCAGAGGAGAGGATCGTCTTTGATGTTTTCCTCGCCGAGGATGTCGCTGAGAGTCAATCTGTCGATGATGTTGTTGTCCGAAGAGCTAAGGTCGGCAATCGTGTTATATTCGGGATTTACAATCGTATAAGTGCCGTCGCCGTTGTCAATATAATTCAAATTGGAGCCGTACGCAAGCACCTGCAACAATCTCGTAGCGTTGGGGTTGGGTTTGATGGAAAGCGCCGTTTCAATACGAAGAGAATTGATGATTTCGTTCATGTTGGACATGTCGGAAACGGTGCGGTAGCCGTTGTAGGGCGTTCCGTCCATATTGCAAACTTCGCCGCCAACAAACTTGAAATCGGTGCCTTCGTAACCGAACGCAATGGCGTGCGTCATGGCGTTGGACGAAGTGGGTGCCTCGTCAATCTTGACGCCTAAAACGGTAGCAAGACGGAAATCGTCAATCATGCTGCCGATGTTGGACATATCGGAAACAGTGCGGTAGGAATAATATTCACCGGGTGCGGAAGGATTTTCCAGCCACGTCACCGTGCCGTCGGGGGCAAGGGTGAAGTGCGTGCCTTCATAACCGAATGCAAGTGCATGCGTCATGGCGTCTGCGTTAGGATCGTCGATCTCCACGCCCAAAACGGTGGCAAGACGAAGGTCGCTGAATGCGTCGCCTTCCGTCAAGGAGTTGACGGTCTTCGGCTTATACTTGGCGCCCGTTTCGTCGGTTAACCATACGATTTTGTCACCTACAATCTGATAATGCGTGTCTTCGTATCCGTACGCAAGGGCGAGCATAATTTCGTTTGCGTCGTTGGAAGGATCGCTGTCATGATTTTGCAGGGGAGTGATGTCGAGAATGGTGCCCAGTCGGATATCGTTGAGAAGGGTGTCCGAGTTTTCAATAAGGTCGCGAACGGTGCGTGCCTGATGGTAAACCCCCGTCTCTCCTGCTTTGGGAAGCCACTTGATCTCGTATTCATTGTCTGTGTTCAAGACGATTTCATAATGCTCACCCTCTTCGCCGTAAGCAAGGGAAAGCATGAGGTTTTGAGGATCGTTGGAAGGATCCGCATCATAGTTCTGCAAAGGATCGATGCTCAACAACGTGCCCAACTTGACGTCGTAGACGATGTCGGTCAAATTGCCTTCAAGCAAGTCTCCGATTGTTCTGGGTTTATAAGACTTTCCTGTTTCGTCGGTCAGCCATACAATCTCGTTGCCGACGATTTGGTAATGCGTGCCCTCTTCACCATACGCAAGTGCAAGGGTGAGGGGATCGGGGGCAGCGTCCAAGGGTGAGGTGTTCAACAGAGTGCCGAGCTTGATGTCGCTGATAAGCCCCGTGAAATTGCCTTCCAACAATGTTCCCACCGTTCTAGGTTTATACTTAGCGCCCGTTTCGTCGGTCAGCCATACGATTTTGTCGCCAACGATTTGGTAATGCGTGCCTTCTTCGCCGTACGCAAGTGCGAGGGTGATGGGATCGGGATCGGCGTCGAGGGGGGAAATGTTCAACAGCGAACCGAGTTCGATAGTGTAGAACACGTCCGTGATGCCGCCGTTCATCAAATCGCCGAGCATCACCTTGCGATAACAAATCGGGGTGGTGAATTCGGTGTTTTCATAGGCAAGATAGACGTTTGCTTCGGAGGGGGAAGGGCTCAAATAGAGCTTTTCTCCCTTGATCGTCAAGGTGTACACGCCGTCTTCCAAGGTGGCAGTCACTTCGTCGCCGTCGATGTCGTAGAACGTAGTCCCTTCTTTCGTGAAACGCATTGCGTTCATGACGACGAGGTTTTGCGTGGTGTCGAGCACGTAGCGGTTGGGATTTCCGTACGCAATCGCCAAAAGCAAGTTGTCCGTGTTGGGATCGATGACTTTATCGCCGATTAAAAGGGTGGCAAGAGGAATACCGTCCAACAAAGAGGAGGGGGACTCCAACAGCATGCGAATGGTGACGGGCTGATTATCATTCGTATAGCAAAGCGCTTGATAGAGCAATTCGTCCGTGTTTGCTCCAACAGATTTCAAGATATCGACGAGCTTCATATCCTTCGCCGTTTCCAATAAATGAGTTGGAAGTTCGGAAACGGGAACAGCCATCAAATCCTCTTTATTCAGGGTAAGCCCGAATCCTTCCAACGTGGTCAAAAGGGGATCGAGCATCGTGCCGACGTAAGGGGAAATTTTCGCCAAATCGTTTAAGCACCCCTGACCGCTTGCAAAACTGCTCGCTACGGCGGTGATTTCACCGATGAGGTTCATCACTTTCAATTTTGCGTATTCGGGGCTTATGTACTGCGAAAAATCTATGTTTGCGCCCGTCAAGCCGTTGACGGTGTCCAACGTGTCCTGCACGGGTTGATTGACTACCCAGTATCCTGCGCCGGCTACGCCGCCAATGACGCCGCCTGCGCCCATGACGAACCCGAGTGCAAGCGCAAGGAGCTTGCCGCCAATGCCGCTCTTTTTTATAGGAACGGATTTTTTAGGCATTAAGTCCGGATCTGCGCCGTAGTTATCAGGCTCCATTTCTAATCCATATTCTTCAAGGTCTGACATATAAGGTCTCCTTTTATTTTTTTATAGTATCCTATGCAAGTATACTATATCCAATTTACACTATTATATATCATAATCGTGTAAAAATCAAGTCTTTTGGCAAAAAAAATACGGACGAATGGGCAAAAAATTGCATTCGTCCGCGTTGTTTTTTGTGGAAAATTCTCCAAAAAATTACTTAAAGAGGGGAATGGTGGCAAGATAGATGACGTCGTTGCGATCTGCAGCGTCTGCTTCTGCGAGTACGAACGCCTTTTTGTGCACGATACCGCCTGCTTTTTCTACCAAAGCTTCCAAGCCGGCAAGGGATGCACCCGTGGATACGACGTCGTCCACGATGCCCACTTTCTTGCCCTTAATAAGGTTGGCGTCGTGTTTGGAAAGGTAAAGCTTTTGCGGCTGACCGGTCGTGATCGAAGATTCGATCGTGACGTCGATGCCGTCCTGCATATACAGCTTTTTGCTCTTTCTGGCAACTGCGTAAAATCTTTGACCGAGTTCTCTGGAAGTGCAATGCGCAAGCTGTAAACCCTTGGATTCTGCCGTGATGATCACGTCGCAATCGGTGAGCTTTTCGGCAAGTTTTTTGCCGCAATGTTCGGTGAGCTCGTTGTCGCCGTGTAAGTTAAAAAAGGCGATGCCGACGCCGCCGGGAAGGGTTAAGATGGGCAGCTCTGTTTGGAAACCTGCAATGTCAATGGGATAGTATTTCATACGTATATCTCCTTTAAGTAGATATTTGTGGCGGGGTGCACAAAAGTATTGATTGCCTCTTACGTCTTTATTATAGCATAGATCAAAGAAAAAGTAAAACGTTTCTGCTTGTTTTTGAAAAAAGTAGTATTGACTTTTTGACGTAAATTTGCTATACTATAAAAAAATAATACGGAACAGCCCGAGATGGGTTGCGAAAAATTAGAGCAATTTTACTTTTTAGAGTATATAATAAGCAATCGGGCAATAAGACTGCGCAGGAGAGACTATGAACGAGATTACGGCAATTCAGCCGCAGGTGAAAGATAAGCGGCGGTGTAACATCTATATAGACGGACGTTTTTGTTGCGGACTCACTTTAGAGGCGACCGTGAAAAATCGTTTGAAAGTCGGGCAGATTGTCACTGAGGAACAGTTGGCGGAAATACAGCTCGAAAGCGAGAAAAACGCCGCCTTCGATAAGGCGCTTACTCATCTTTCTGCCACTCGAAAAACAGAGAAACAGATCCGAACCTATCTTGCAGGGAAGGGATATTTGCCCGTTGTTATCGAGTACGTCGTGGAAAAACTGCGTGGCTACGATTTTCTCAACGACGGGGAGTACGCCGACGCCTATGTGGAGTCCGTCTCCACACGAAAAGGAGGGAGGCTCATTCGCATGG
>CAZBQP010000061.1:0-7276 GCA_964494075.1 uncultured Clostridia bacterium | reverse complement strand
GTGAGTTTCGGCTTCTTCCATTTCTTTAATTTTTTCATCCATCATTCGATCTAACTTCATTTGCATTTCTTCCTGCCCTTTTTTGAGTAAGGTACGCATTTTATAACTGTTTGCGGCGATTAAAGCACCGCCGATCCCGCCAATGACGAGTCCGATTGCAAATTTTTCCATATCATTTCTCCTTTGGGAAACTCCCTTATGGGCAGTATGTGAGAGAATTTGACGAATATACGTGCAAAATCCTATAAAATTTCGTTTATTTTTCATGAGAAACGATAGACGAACGGGAATTTTTGTGGTATAATGTTTGCATGATAGCAAAAAGAGTAATAGCCTTCGACATCGGCAACAAAAGAATAGGGGTAGCGATTTCCGATCCCTTCAACGAATATGCAATGCCCTGCGAAACGTACGTGCGTACTCGCAATATTGACGTGGATGCGAGCGCTTTGGCGAAGCTTGCCAAAGAGAAGGGCGCAGGGGTTATCGTATGCGGTATGCCGTTCCATTACGACGGCTCGGAGGGGATTCAGACGGCGAAAACGAGGGAGTTTATCGAATACCTTCGTGAAAAGACGGACTTGCCCATTGAGCTTGAGGACGAGCGTTTCACCACCATGCAGGCGAGGGAAACGCAAATTCAGGGCGGAATTAAATGTGCCGACAGAAAAAAGACGATTGATTCCATTGCGGCATCGTATATTTTGGAAAGCTATCTCATAAGAGAAAAAAAGAAAAATAAAAAGGTGGAGGACCTGAGCATGAATAACGAAAACGAAGTTTACGAAGAAGACGACCGTATTTTTGAAGTAGAATCGGAGGACGGCGTGATTGAAAAATTGTATCACATCGCTACGATCGAACATGATGGCGGTATGTACTGCTGCTTCCAAAAAGCAGAGCCGGAAACGGAAGAAGAAGAGGATGAAATCATCATTTTCGCCTTGAAGGGTGAGGGTGACGACGCCGTTTTGGAACCGGTGGAAGACGAGGATTTACTTGACGCCGTGTTTGATGAATTCTGCCGTCAGTATGAAGAATACGAAGAGGGCGAAGACGAAAGCGACGCTGAATAAGTCGGATAATGAATGCGCAGGGAGGACGCTCTCTGCGTATTTTTTATGCGTTGAGGAGATTTGATTGCTTATTTTTGTAAGCGAATTGCTCTTCCTCGGCGTTTGAGTACTCCTAATCGTTGTTTTTTTCGGTTTGCTATATATAGAGGAAGCTATCGAAAAATTGAATGCAGGACATCAAAAGAATTTTTATAAAAAGGCAAAAAAAATTGCAAAATCCCCTTGACAAATTAAAAATCTATGCTATAATAAAGGTGCAAAAGGAAATAAACCAACAGAAAATGTTTGGTGTTTTCAAAAAAGCAAAATAAAGCGAGGAAGGTCCGATGGACAACTGAACTTGAAGCCGACGGTATCGGCAAAGTGCCGCAGGGATGTGGCGAACAAAAAAAGGAAAGGAGGGTACGAAAAGCGATGATTCCTTCCCAAGATGAGGCGATTGCCTAAAAGGTAACAAACGCAACAATAGAAGGGTACTGTACTCGGAAGGCGTGACCGCAGAACGATAGAAGCGGCCGACAAAGTGAGAGGAGGTAAGCGCTATGATTTGTGTAACGTTACAAAAGATCGGTACGGAGGAGGATACTCCAACGTACACGTAATCTTCACCACCGACGAGAGTCGGCGGACAAAGAAATTGTTAAAGGAGGTGCGTGGGGAAATGAAAATGGAACTTACGACAAAACGGTACTTTAGCAAAGAAGATAAAGAGAGGTAAAATCCAATGAACCAAGTAAGTGAGGAATGCAAGTAAATAGGAATCCGTAATAGAAAATCGCGTAAATTCGCAAATCGAAATTGAGTTCGGAAAGACACGGATCGAAAAGGACATGTGCATTCTTACAATTGAATAACGAAAGGTATTCCCCTGTCAGTGTGGCAGGGGATATTTTTATACGATTGTGTTTCAACCCTTTTTTTGTTTGGAAAAAGTTCGGAAAAAATGGGGGAGTAAGTGGCGCTTGATCGTACGAGGGAAAGAAGAAAATGCGACAACAAATAAAGGAAGGGTTGACTTTTCAATGCGTACATGATATAATACAAGAAAAATTATTCCCCGAATGAGGCAGGTTATGGAACGACAGCCCAACGCTGAACAGGCACGTGTCATCGAGACGCTTGATGAAAATTTAATTTTATTTGCCTGCGCAGGCACGGGCAAGACTTTTACCGTCGCTAACCGTGTGAGTCACATCCTACAAACTCATCGTGCAGAACCCAACGAGATTCTCTGTCTCACGTTTACGACCAAGGCTTGTGAGGAGATGAGAGAGGATGTTGCAAGCTACGTAGGAGGGGCAGCCAAGGGTGTGGAAATTCGCACCATTCACGGCTTTTGCTATCTACTGATGAGGGAGGAAAATCGTCGGCGTGGGGATAAGTATTTGGACGCCACCGTGTGCGACGAGACGGATGCGGAGGAGCTGCTTCGCAGTATTCTTTCCTCGCAGTATATATACTGGCAGGAGGGGGAGCTTTCCAAGACGGAAGAGGGCGAAGAACAGGACGTTGAGTTTGCGATTTTCCAAAAAAAGAGCTCCTTGCGTGACTTTATCAGTGCCCTCAAACACGCACGTGAAACGCAAAAGATTTATACGCAAAACGAGGAAGAAGACTATCAACGAGCATACGACTATTTGCGTAGCACAGAGCCTGCGACGTACGCCTCAATCCTTTCTATTTCCGATAAACAAGGGGGGCAGGTACGAGATCACGAATTTGAAAGCGCCATGAATCGCTATGCAGGGCATCTTGCTTTTGCTTATGACGACTATCTTAAAAAGAGCAATCGAGTGGACTATGACGATTTGATCATCTTTGCCAGCCGATACTTGGACGAGCCGGAAACGCTCGCACGGTGGGCAACTCGTTATAAGTATATCATTGTGGATGAAATGCAGGATACGAGTATGTTAGAATACTCGGTGCTGAAACGCATTTTCGGAAAAAATAACGTGATGATGTGCGGCGATTTTTTTCAGTCCATTTACGAGTGGCGAGGTTCTCGTCCCGAATATGTGTTGGATGATTTTATTCAAAATTTCCATGCGAAAATTTATATGTTTTCGGAAAACTATCGCTCCACACGTACATTAACGGCTGCGACGTTTGGATATTTACGTGCAACGTATCCGCAGTTTGTGGGGAAATATTGCCCTAAGGACGTTACCGTGCGCAGCGCCGACGAGGGGGAGAAAATCTTGCTTTTGGGGTTTGATAACCGAAAGGAAGAAGGATATCGTATCTATCGGTATTTGAAAAAGAACATAGCGGAAGGCAATACGAGCCTTTGCGTAATGGCACGTTCTAATTTCTATTTATCCTCGTTGTTGCGAACGTTTGAAGAGTGTAATCTCGAATACCCGGAAGAAGAGCGGCTACGCTTTTTTACGGCGGAGGAAAATCTTCAATTTTATAGAAAACCCGTCGTAAAAGACGTGCTTGCCGTATTGAAACTCCTTTTTAACAAGTCGGATAGGGTGAGCATGGAGCGTATTTCGCAAAGGTACGTGCGGCTTATCGGGATCAAAGCAATCGAGCAGATTCGCCTGCAAAATCGGGTGGGAGCGTCCATCGTTTCCTTTCTCGATCGACAGGTGTATGAGCATGGAGATCCCTACCATGTCTTAATTGAAAGCTTTTATGCTGGGGAAATTGTGGTGTATGACACGGAGACGACGGGGTTGGATTTAAGCTCCGATCAAATGGTGCAAATTGCCGCCGTTCGTATGGATAAAGAGGGGAATATAACCGACGTTTTCGAGCGTATGATTGAGCCAACGGTGCCCATCGGGCAGGGTGCGTACGAGACGCACGGATTCGACCTTGCTTACGTTCGTGAGCATGGCGGGGTAAGCGCCAAAGAAGCGTTGCGAGATTTTTCCGAGTTTGTACGAGGGGCGCTCTTGGTCGGACATAACAGCGCTCGATTCGATTCACCGCTGATCAGTCGACAGCTTCAAGACAACGGATTGCCTCCTTTGGAAATTCGAGGAGAGTACGACACGTTGTCGATTGCAAAGGAATTTCATGCCGAATTGCCCGATTTTCGGCTGTCCACCCTTTGTTTTAAGTACGATATTGTCAACGAAGCGGCGCATAATGCATACGGGGATATCGTGGCGACGGCAAAAGTGCTGCATAAGTTGATTACGCAGGACGTTCTGCCTACGACGTTAGAACGTCAAGCGGTCTGCACAAAATATAAGGATAAATTTGAAAAACTCTACGCCTTTTTTGAGGAGCTTCGGGAAAAATGTAAGACGGCAAGCGCCGCCGATACACTTGCCTTTCTCATCGACAAAATGATGATGAAAAGCAAATACAAGAGCGACGGTGACCGTCGCGCGCTCGACTGGCTGGTGTCCGCTTTTTACGGCGAAAAGGGGAATACCGAGGCGGTTTTGCAAGATTTTGTGACGAATGCGGAGCTTTCCGCAACGCATGCGGACGGACTGTTCGTCGGGAAAAATGCGCTGCCGCTCATCACCGTGCATCAGGCGAAAGGCTGTGAGTTTGACGTGGTGATTTTGGCCGGTGCGGACGATCGGAATTTTCCTAACTTTTTTGCGAAAAACGAAAGGACGGAAGAGGAAGAGAAGAGGGTGTTCTACGTGGCAATCAGCCGTGCGAAGAAAAAACTTGTGCTCACTCGTTCTCGCTACAATGGTAGGACGGAGCTTGCCCCCAGTCCTTTCGTGAAAAATATTCCGGAAGAGTATCTGTGGAGTAATGAATGGTGGCACCGGGTAAGCGACGAATGAGAAAATAGGTGGAATAAGGAGAAAGAATATGATTAAATTCATCCATTGTGCAGACGTGCATTTGGGTTCAAAAATGGAAGCAAAGCTTCCCAAAAAGAAGACGGAGGAACGGCGAGGCGAAGTGCGCAAAACCTTTCATCGAATGGTGGAGTACGCCAAGAGAGAGGGGGTACGTGCCATCTTGCTTGCAGGGGACGTGTTTGATTGCGACCGCCCTTTGAAGCGGGATAAAGACTTTTTCTATGACGTTGTGAAAGGGAATCCCGAGCTTGACTTTTTGTATTTGCGTGGCAATCATGACAGCGCAGAATCTTATGAAGAGAAGGGTTTGCCCAACCTCAAACGTTTTTCGGAAGAGTGGATGAGCTACGACTACGGCGATGTTCGCATTTCAGGCTTGGAAATTTCTCGTGAGAATGCTTTGTCGTTGTATAGCACGTTGCAGCTGGACGAGAAACGAAAAAACATCGTTATGCTCCACGGGCAGGTGACTTCCGTTTCGGGTATGGATAAGATCAACGTGCATAAACTTGCCGATAAATACGTCGACTATTTGGCACTCGGGCATATTCATTCGTATGCAGAGAATAAGTTGGACGACAGGGGCAGGTATGCGTACAGCGGTTGTTTGGAAGGGCGAGGCTTTGACGAGTGTGGGGAAAAGGGGTTTATTCTTTTGGAAGTTGATCAAGAAATTTCTTCCACTTTTGTTCCCTTTGCAGAGCGCACGATCGAGGAACACGCCGTAGACATTACGGGTACGAGCAAGACGTACGAGGCGTATCAGGCGGTGAAGTCGGCGGTTGCATTTTCCTCTGCGAACCTGTATCGAATTTTACTGACGGGGGAAATTGATTACGAAAACGATACCCTTGCCGTCGATGTGGAAAACTTACTCTCCGCTGATTGCTATTTCGTTTCTGTCAAGGATAAAACCTTGCGGAAATTAGATCGAAAGGATTATGAAGGGGATATTTCTCTGCGTGGCGAATTTATTCGTCAAGTCATGGCGAATCCCGATTGGGATGACGAGCGTAAGAGTCGTGTGATCACGCTTGGCTTGAAAGCGCTTGAAGATCGAGAGGTGGAATGATGAAACTACTTTCCTATCATATTGAGAATTACGGCAAGATTCACGAGCAAGACGGCGATTTTTTGGATGGACTTACTTGCGTTTGCGAGCGGAACGGCTTTGGCAAGAGTACGATGGCGTCCTTCCTCAAGGCGATGTTTTACGGGCTTGCCTCCTATACGAAGAGTACGAAAGAATTTACCGAGCGTCAACGGTATTACCCCTTCTCGGGTGGTAAGTTCGGCGGCAACCTCACTTTTGAATATGAGGGGGACGTCTATCGAATCGAGCGATTTTTCGACAAAAAAAGCGCCCGAGGCGACGAGTGTAAAGTATATAAGAACGGCGCTATTTACGACGGTTTCGGAGAGGAGATTGGTAAGTCGATTTTCGGGGTGGACGAGGAGTCTTTCAAAAAGACGGTGTTCATCACTGTGGACGAGGTGGAAATTTCCTCCACGCACAGCATCAATGAAAAACTCAACGGCACGGTGGACGGCACGGACGAGAACGGATTTGAACGGGCGATCGAGGCTTTGGATAAGGCGAAAAAGAACTTGAAAGCGGCACGCGGCGGCGGTGGAAAGATTAATGAATTGAATGAAGAAATACTCAAATGCGAAGTCGATTTGAAAAATTTGCGCGATATGCATCAAAGTCTGTCGGCAATATACAAGCAACGAGATGAGTTTTCCTCGGGCATTCAGGCTTTGGAAGAAAGACTGAAACGGGCAAACGGGGAAAATCTTCTCCTGCAAAAATGGAATACGTACGATCGTATGTTGGCGCAAAAACAAGAAAAGGAACGTGAACTTTCGTCGTTAGATTTGAAATATCCTTCGGGACTTCCCACGGTGGAAGAATGTGGTAAATTGGAAGAACGATGGCAACAAAATAACCTCATTCAAAATAGCTTACAACATGTGGAAGTTCCTTCGGAAAGTGCGGAAAAACTGCGTGAGTTGGAGAAAAAATTCCAAAACGGCGCACCCATGGTTGAGGATACGCACGAAATACAGGAAAAAATCAGCCATTTGACAATCGTAGAGACAGATCGAAAGAACTTGGAGCATTATCAACCGTCGGATCGAGAAAGAGAACTGTCACATCGCTTTGAAAATGGAGTGCCGTCTGAGGGTGAATTGCAGGAAAAACGTACACTTGCGGAAGAAATAAAACGAACGGAGAGGATGTTGCAAGATAAATCGGCGGCGTTGATACAAAGACAATCACAGACGGATAAACGCAAATTCAATGGGAAACTTTGTCTGCTCGTCGTGGCGTTGATCTTGCTTGTTGGCGGCGTTGCTTCTTGGTTTGTGCTTCCGGCGGCAGCGATTGCGCTGTGGATTGTAGGGGGTGTG
>CAZBQP010000060.1:0-7292 GCA_964494075.1 uncultured Clostridia bacterium | reverse complement strand
AGCCAATAAAAATTTTCTTGCTCTTCTCATAAATCGTCCTCCATATATATACTTAGTCACTTCAATTATACCCTTCCTACATTATTTTTGTCAATTGTTTCACACCTATTTTGTCTTTGTTTTGTAAAGAATTATTGCAGACAAATGGTGAAAAGGGAGGGGAAAGAGGTTTTTACGTGACACGGGGAAGAGGGGAGTGGAGGATATGTGAAATCGAGAGGAAAAAATGTGAACTTTCCCTTGTTAGTTTGCAAATTCTTTGAAATAATCGGTGATGAAACTTGCATTTTCATTTTTTTTATGTTATAATAAAGAAAATTATGCGGAGTGGACGTGAAAGCGTGTATTTTTTCAATCCGTGATCTGAAAAAGGGAGAAAAATAATGAAAATAGTCGTATGTATCGGAAGTTCGTGCCATGTGAAAGGTTCTAGACAGGTTCTTGAAGGTCTGCAAACGTTGGTTGCAGAGCATAACCTGCAAGACAAAGTGGAGTTTGGCGGAACTTTTTGTATGGGCAAATGCCAGCTTGGCGTTTGTGTGACGGTGGATGACGAGTTTTACTCGGTTACCCCCGACACCGTAGGCGAATTTTTTGAGAAAAACGTACTTGGTAAACTTTCATGATTTTTGTAAGTATTTGCGTGGGAAGCTCCTGCTTTCTGAAAGGTTCGGAAAAGCTGATCGAGCTGTTCAAAAACAGAGTGGAAAAAGAAGGTCTTGAGGGAGAAGTGATCCTTTCGGGCAATTTTTGCTCGGGAAAATGCAATCGTCTCGGCGTCACCGTTTCTGTGAGCGACGGCGTGCATGAGGAGCTTGTCACGGGGGTAACCCCCGAAGGCTTCGACGCCTTTTGGGCGGAAACCATTCTTCCCAAATTGGAGGAGGCGTAAGCATGGCAAAATGTCTTACTTTGAAAAAATCCAACTGTAAAAATTGTTATAAATGTATTCGTCATTGCCCCGTGAAGTCCATTCGATTCTCGGGAAATCAAGCGCATATCATCGAGGATGAGTGTATTCTCTGCGGACAATGTTTCGTTGTATGTCCGCAAAACGCAAAACAAATCGTAGATGAACGGGAAAAAGTGAAGGTGTTTTTGCAGAGCGGCGTTCCGGTTTATGTGAGTCTTGCACCCTCCTTTATTGCAAATTACGAGGGGGCAGGTATGCGTTCAATGCAGAAAGCCCTGCAAAAACTCGGCTTTGCTGATGCGGAAGAAACGGCACTTGGTGCGACGATGGTCAAGCGTGAGTACGAGCGTATGCTTCGCGAGGAAAAACGTGACGTCCTCATTACGTCTTGTTGTCATTCTGTCAATTTGCTCGTGCAGAAGTATTTCCCGCATTTGCTTCCTTATCTTGCCGACACTCTTTCGCCGATGCAAGCGCATTGCGCCGATTTGAAACGTCGTCACCCCGATTGCAAAACGGTGTTTATCGGACCTTGCGTGGCAAAAAAGGACGAGGCGGAGCATTATCCCGAATATGTAGACGCCGTGTTGACCTTCGAGGAACTTTCTCGTTGGTTGGACGAGGAGAAAATCGAGCTTGAAAGGGAGCAGGAAGAGAGTGAAGAGGGGTTGGCTCGTTTCTTCCCGACGACGGGTGGTATTCTCAAAACGTTGACCGAACGCCTGCCCGAGTATCATTATCTTGCCGTGGACGGCGTGGAAAATTGCATCGCCACCTTGCGTGAAATCGAAGAAGGAAAGGTGCGCAACGTGCTCATCGAGATGTCCGCATGTGTGGGGAGCTGTATCGGCGGCCCTGTCATGGATAAGACTCGTCGTTCGCTGATCAAGGATTATATCACGGTGGCTGATTTTGCAACGGAGAAAGATTTTTCCGTGCCCCAGCCCGATGTTTGTTTTTTGCAAAAACGCTTCACTCCCATTGAGAAAAAAATGGACGAGCCTACGGAGGAGGAGATTGCTTTTGCGCTCCGACAAATGGGCAAGAGCCGCCCCATGGACGAGTTGAATTGCGGAAGCTGCGGCTACAACACCTGTCGAGAGAAAGCTATTGCCATCTGTCAGGGCAAGGCGGACGTTTCGATGTGTTTGCCCTTTTTGAAGGAGAAAGCGGAAAGTTTTTCCGATACGATTGTTAAAAATACCCCCAACGGTTTGTTCGTGTTGAACGAAAATTTGGAAGTGCAACAAATCAACGAGTCGGCACGCAGAATTATGAATATACGTGCGCAATCGGACGTGCTTGGTTGCCCCGTGGAGCGTATTCTCGATCCTGCCCCCTTTGAAAGGGTGAAATCGACGGGCATGGGAATGCGTGGAAGACGAGTGTATTTGGCTGAATACGAGCGTTACGTAGAGCAAACCATCGTGTACGACCGAGAATATAAACTCATTGTCTGCATTTTGCGAGATGTTACTGACGAGGAAAAGGAACGGCAGCAAAAAGAAGCGTTCAGTCGTCAAACGGTGCAAACGGCAGACCGCGTGGTAGAAAAGCAGATGCGTATCGTGCAGGAAATTGCTTCCTTGCTCGGTGAAACGGCAGCGGAAACCAAAATCGCTTTAACCAAGCTCAAGGAGTCGATAGGTGACGAACGATGAGAGAGCTGTGCGCTGAAATCGGTTATAAAAGTATCAATCACGACGGCGAGGAGCTGTGTGGCGACCATGTAGACGTCGTGGAACAGGACGGAAATTCTACCGTAATCGTGCTTGCAGACGGGCTTGGGAGCGGCGTGAAGGCGAGTATTCTTTCCACGCTAACTTCAAAAATCATTTCCACTATGCTTTCGGAAGGATTGCAGCTGGAAGATTGCGTGTCTACGATTGCGGCAACGCTGCCCGTTTGTTCGGTACGCGGCGTGGCGTATTCTACCTTTACCATCATTCGTTTAATCGAGGATCGAACGGCGGAAATCATTCAGTATGACAATCCGAAGGTCATTCTCATCAAGGACGGGCAGATTGCTTATTATCCCAAACAGGAAATGACGGTGGGCGGCAAGAAGATTTTTAAATCGGTCATTCGTCTGGAAGAAAACGACGTTATCGTCGCGGTGAGCGACGGTTGTCCGCACGCAGGCATCGGCACGGCGTACAATTTCGGATGGAAAATCGAAGATATTGCGCAGTTTATGGCAGGGCTTTCGTATGCCGGATATACGGCAAAAACGTTGTCTACCATGTTGATTGACGAGTGTAACAAGCTGTACGGAGGGAAGCCGGGTGATGATGCGACGGCGGTCGTGGTGCGTATTCGTAAACGTGAGCCCGTGAACGTGCTTTTTGGTCCGCCTTCCAATCGTGACGACGTGGAACGAATGTTGTCTTTGTTTTTCGGAAAGGCAGGCAAACATATCGTTTGCGGCGGTACGACGTCCTCTCTCGTTTCCAAATATTTAGGCAAACCTTTGCGAGCCAGCTTGAATTTCGTCGTCTCCGACGTGCCGCCGATTGCGGAAATCGAAGGAGTGGATCTCGTGACGGAAGGGGTTGTCACCATCAATAAAGTGGTGGAATACGCCAAAGATTATATACAGGAAAATACGCTGTACGAAAAATGGGGCGTTCGTCAGGACGGTGCATCGAGAATTTGTCGTTTGCTTTTCGAAGAAGCGACGGACGTTAATTTTTACGTGGGCAGAGCGGTGAATCCTGCTCATCAAAATCCCGATTTGCCTATCAATTTCAATATTAAAATGAATCTTGTCGAGGAGCTTTCCAAGAGCCTTCGCACAATGGGAAAGCGGGTGCAAGTAAGTTATTTTTAAGAGGATACAATGAGAAAGTTTGATACAAAAGTACAATATTTGAAATACAAAGTATTGAGAGAAGTGGCGAAGCACGCCTGGTCAGATACCTTATACGACGCCCTTTTGGATATTCCCAAAGAGATCGTTCCCGGGAAACAACCCACCATGCGCTGCTGCGTGTATAAAGAACGGGCGATTCTTGGAGAAATGGTGAAAATTTCCATGGGTGGGGATAAGGATTTCAAAAATCCCATCGCCGTTATTGATATTGCTTGTGACGAGTGCCCGGTCGGCGGCTATGAAGTTACCAACGCTTGCCGCGGCTGTCTTGCGCATCGTTGCGAAGACGTTTGTAAACGAGGGGCTATTTCTTTCGATAAAAACCACGTGGCAATTATTGATAAGTCCAAATGTGTCGAGTGCGGTCTTTGTGCAAAAGTGTGCCCGTATACGGCAATCGTCAGCCGCAAGCGCCCCTGCCAAAATGCTTGTAAGGTGAAGGCAATTTCCAAAAATGAGGACAAAGCCGCTGTGATTAATCAGGATAAGTGTATTTCTTGCGGTGCGTGCGTCTATCAATGTCCCTTTGGGGCGATTATGGATAAGTCGTATATCCTGCATGTGATCGATCTTCTTAAAAAGAGTCAGGGTGGCGAAAATTATAAAATGTACGCCGTTGTAGCTCCTTCCATTTCCAGTCAGTTTGTCTACGCAAAGCTCGGTCAGGTTATTTCGGGCATCAAGCAACTCGGCTTCCATACAGTGGTCGAAGCGGCGCTCGGCGCAGACATGGTGGCGGCATCCGAGTCGAAAGAGCTCGTGGAGAAAGGATTTTTGACCAGCTCTTGTTGTCCCGCATTTGTGGAGTTTATCGAGAAAAACTTCCCTGCTATGAAGGAATACGTATCGCATAATTTATCCCCGATGGCGATGATTGCGAAGTATATTAAGGACACGACACCGAACGCCAAAGTGGTGTTTATCGGCCCTTGCACGGCGAAAAAAGCGGAGGCAGCGAAGGAGAGTGTGAAGCCGTATATCGACGCTGTGTTGACCTTCGAGGAATTGCAAGCGCTCTTTGACAGCAAGGACGTGGATATTACCACACTTGACGAGGATGTTTTGGATAACGCTTCGTATTTTGGCAGAATTTTTGCTCGTTCGGGCGGCGTATCCGATGCAATTTCGCAGGCGTTGAAGGAACAGGGGCTTGATTTTGATTTGAAAGCTTGTCCGTGCGACGGAATCGAGGCTTGTAAAATTGCATTGCTGAAAAAGAGCAAAGGTGTGCTGGACGCCAACTTTATTGAGGGGATGGCGTGTGTCGGTGGATGTATCGGCGGCGCAGGGTGTTTGACGCACGGCGAAAAGAACAAAGCCGAAGTGGATAAATACGGCAAGGAAGCGTTTGAAAAGACGATCACCGACGCCATTCGAATTTTGCAATAAATATAAAAAAAATCCTCTGCATGGATAAGCAGAGGATTTTTATTTATACAAGTGAAAATGTCAAGTGAAATTGCGGAATTTTTTAGAAAAAAACAGAAGTTGAGAGCGGTGCGGCTCAACCAGGTGAAGTAACGAAAGAGTTGAAATTCTTCGCCTTGAGCGATATAGGCCGTGAGCTTCACATTCTAACCATTCCGAAAGGAGTGGTTATTTTTTTTACAGTAAAGAGATTTTCCGCCAAATCATAAACTGACTTTGATTTGTTATTTTTATCATCCCAAAAGGTTAAAATCCTATGTTTACAAGCTTTGGAAAGAATAGTTACGTTCTTCATAAATGTAAGCACCTTTCCTTTTTTTGCTATCTGTAGGTTTTGAAGCAAAAGGTGTATTCTTATCAAGCATGCCCAATACGCCTTTACTGAATAGTACAATCACATTATAAAAAAACAACGTAGACAGCGAAATGAAGACGTAAAGTCTTGCTTTCCGACGGAAGTTATGATATAATTAAAGTGATAGCTGTTGAATAGCTTGAAAAATCCAAAACGACTTAAGACTTTTAGTTTGAAGATTTTCATGTGAACTATAGAAAAATTCCTTCATTTAGAGTATTAAGTGTTATCGGGTGGGCTTTGAGTTGAAAGGTTTGAAAAAGATGAATTAGAATCTTTAAGATTAATACAAAAAAAATAAATGTGATGAACGTCGTTATCTTGTGGCGTCAATAAGATGAAAAGCGCTCAAATAAGTTTTAAGTAAAAGATAAAGGACTAGTGAAAATGGCAAGAGGATTTTTTAGAAAACTTTCATTTAATAAAACATTGGGAGCGTGGGCCTCGCAATGGAAGCGAGCTATAAAGAGGCTTTTTATACCATGGTATGGTAAAAAGGGAACGGGCTGGTGGTCGAATCCAAGGAAAGCACTGTATAATTGGTGGTATCGAAAAACTTCCATAAGTGTTTTTGATTTATTTGGAAAACGTAGCACTCGCAAGACAAGATCTAAAGGAGTGACTTTCTTTTTGGGAGTAGTAGGCTGGTTGCTTCTTCCTGCTGCATTTGTCGTTGCAACGACGCATATGGGCGTCTCTAAGGTGAAAAAGACATATGCGACTCGAAAGAAAAGTGGCGGCACTCGTTTAAAAAGAGGTTCCGGTGACGTTGACAGGAGGGAAAAAAGGACAACGGAAACTTCACGCAGAAACAGCATGACGAGTGAAAAAAGTGCGGTGGCAAATAGGTCTGCAAGGGGTCATTTTGAAGAGAAGGCGGTACAAACGTCTTCGAGAAGTATAAAAAAAGATATAAATGTAAAAGATAGGACGGTGTATTCTTCCCGGACGACTACCATTATCGACGTTCAAAGCTTTATCGGCGGTGTGCAATCAAGTGCGGAAGAAATGGAGCCTGGGTTGACGAAAGCTGAGTATCAATCTGCCATTGAATATCAAGTATCGACGGGCGAGGAGATGAGTACGTCAAAACTTTCAGTTGTAAAAGAAGGGGAAAGTGACATAAAGCCGTTGTGGGCCGATAATAAATCGTTGGGGAAGCTTTGGAAAGAGAATATAGATCGATTTTTCTCAGATTGCGAAGATTCGTTGAGAGAAGGAAAAGGGGTGGTTGGCTCTGTAAGAGATTTAATGTTTTCCAAGGGGAGAATTACCTCAAAAGTTGGGGATGATAAGGTTGTGCCTTATAAAGTTATCATAACGATAGAACCAATGGAGAAAGAAGCCATTAAAGCATTTCAAGAAAATGGTAAAAAGAGTCAAGATTTATTTCCGACAAAAAAAGATTTTTGGCTTTTCTGTAATTGCGACAAACAACAGGAAGTTTGCAAGCATATGATTGCAACCTTATGTGCTTTTGGAGACTTGCTGGACAAGGATGTGGAAAAATTATATTGCTTAAGAGGTGTTACTCTATAAAATATCAAAACATGGAAAGGCACAATGAACTGAACCCGAAAAGATGGACGAAAAATTAATTGAATTGCTCGTGAATGAGTTCTGTATTGCACAGGACTCATTCCTTTTAATTTACGAGATATTCTCTCGTTACACTCGAACAACAGCAAGAAACGTTAGAACGTGAAATTTTAATAGAACGCAGT
>CAZBQP010000059.1:0-7398 GCA_964494075.1 uncultured Clostridia bacterium | reverse complement strand
GAAAAGTCCAGCTCCCGACGGTGCAAATCCGAGGATAAAATTTGCGCTCGGCTTAAAATCTTCGTCACCGACGGAAGAGAGTTGGGCGTGGCATGCAGCCACGCAAGTACGGATCCCGTTTTTTTTATTACGAGTACGGGGCTCGGTTTTTTATTACAAGTAAATAATCCGCTCGTCCGAATGTTTCTTTTTAAAATAGGCGACGGTGTACGCCGTGCCCCCCTTGCTCTTGTGACAGTACGTAATAAGGATGTCCGCGCGATCTGCCATGTAGCGATCCCGCTTCTGCATACATCCTCGGAAATATTGCTCGCTCACGACAACGACCTCGTCCGCTTTTTTCAAGCATTTGGCGTATCGAACTTTATCCTTTTCCGAATAATATTTTTCCTGTTCCAAACAGGGAACGCACGCCACGAGCTTCACGTCGGGGTGTTTCTTTTTACACTCGAGCACGAGTTCGGCAGCAATCAAATCAAAACCCATTGCCATGCCGCTGAAAAAGGTGGTTACGCCGCCTTCTATACACGAGCGAATTTGTTTTTTGAGTTTTGATTTGGAAAAATCGTCTCCAAGTTCCCGATGCCCGGTGAATGCGCAAGTTTGAGGGGTAGTTTCTTCCTGTTCTCGATTTAAAAAGGTAAGTTGTTCCATAGGCTTGTCACATAGGGAGTCAATCCCGAAAAATCCGTAAAAACGGAGGTTGGACGTTCACAATGTCCGAGCTTACGAACTTTGTAATGCAAGAGCTGACGGAAAAGTCGGCTCGTTCGTCGAATTCCGCCCCTGTTTTTGACCAACGTCATTGTGTCGTCGTTGAACAAAAGGATAAGCGGACGGTGCAAAATCGAGTCCGTATGTATGATTCTCTTATAGTATAACATACCTTTTTTCATTTGTCAAATTATACGGCTTTACTTTTTCTTTCGTTTGTGCTATACTGATTGCACTATATAATAATAGTAATTGAACAAGAAGGACGAACGAAGGAATTTTTTACGTATTGCGAGCGTCGGAATTCCTTTCAAACGGAGAAAAAAATTATGCCTTACACGGTATACTTAAAAAAGAATGAAGAAAAACGGTTGCTTGCCGGACACAGCTGGGTGTACGCCAACGAAGTGGCGAAAATCGAAGGCAAGGACAAAAACGGTTCGCTTGCGACGGTATGCGCTGCGGACGGGCGATTTATCGGCAAGGGGTATATCAATCACGCCTCTAAAATTCTCGTGCGTATCTTTATCCGCAAGGACGAAACGGACGAGGGAGATTTCTATTACAACCGTATCAAAGTGGCTTGGGAACATCGCAAAAAACTCGGCTATGAAAATTGTTGTCGAGTCGTATTCGGGGAGGCGGACGATCTGCCTGCACTCATCATAGACAAATACGGAGAGTATCTCGTTATGCAATGCCTGTCCTTGGGTATTCATCAGCGTAAAAAGCAAATTGTTGCGGACCTGGTACGCTTGTTTGCTCCCAAAGGCATCTACGAACGCAGCGACGTTGCCGTGCGAGCAAAAGAGGGACTTCCCCTTGAAAAGGGAGTGTTGTACGGCGAAGTGCCGACGGAAATTCTCATCACGGAAAACGGTTTAACCATGTCGGTGGACGTCATCAACGGACAAAAGACGGGGTATTTTTTAGACCAAAAAGAGAACCGATTTGCCGTCCGTAGATATGCGGCTGGCGGAAAGGTGCTCGATTGTTTTTGCAACAGCGGAGGCTTTTCGTTGAATGCGGCGACGACAGCGAAGGAAGTGACTGCCGTGGACGTTTCCGAGCTGGCTCTTGCCAATGTGCGCCGAAATGCCGAGCTGAACGGCTTGACGAATATTAAGACGGAACAGGCGGACGTTTTCGAGCTGTTGCGAGAGAAGAAAAAGGCGGGTGAAAAGTACGATTTGGTGGTGCTCGATCCCCCTGCCTTTTGCAAGAGTGCGGCAGAAGTCAAAGACGCTTATCGAGGGTATAAAGACATCAACGTTTTGGGTTTGAAGCTCGTAGAAAAAGGTGGGTATCTTGCAAGTTGTTCCTGTTCCCATTACATGACGTTGCCCCTGTTTGAAAAGATGCTTGCCGAGGCGGCAAAGGAGAGCGGCAGAAAGGCACGTGTGGTGGAAATGCGTGTACAGGCACCCGATCACCCTGCCCTTTTGAACGAAGAGGAAACGCTGTATTTGAAATTTTTCATTTTGCAGGTGATGTAATTTTTTTCGATTGCTCTCCGACAAAGGACGGAAGAATGACGCCCCACTTTCGATTGCTATTTCTTTATAGTATAAGAAAAGGGGAAAAAGACGCTGTTTTTGCTTGCAAAATGGAGAGAAATATGGTAGAATACAGGGTGAAAAATAAAGGAGTTTGAAAGGTTATGAAATTTGTATGTGAAGGAATGATATTATCGGATGCGGCGCTCACCGTAAGCAAGGCTTGTGCGGTGAAAACGATTACGCCCATTCTTGAATGTATCAAGCTGCGTGCGGAGAATGACGGACTTATCCTCACTGCGTACGACGGCGAAATTTCCATAGAAAAGAAAATTTTGGCAGAAGTGCTGGAAGAGGGCGAACTTTGCGTCAACGGCAAGACGTTTGCCGACTTCGTGGGCAAGATTGCCTCGTTCGAGGTTACGATCTCTTCTGATGAAAAGGGTATTAAGATCCTCTATGCGGACAGCGAATCGTATATGCAGGCACTTCCTGCGCAGGACTTCCCCCGTTTGGGCAATCGTTCTACGGAAGACAAGGAATATTTTGAAATTCGAGAAACGGAGTTGAAAAACCTCATTTCCAAAACGGTGTTCTGCTGTGCGACGGACGAAAGCCGCCCCATCTTAAAAGGCTGTTTGTTGGAAGCCAAAGAGGGCAAGCTTTACGCCACCGCTCTCGACGGGTTCCGTATGGCGTGTTCCTATTGCGACACGGTGGGCAATACGGAGATGAAACTCGTCTGCCCTGCGAGAACGCTCGTGGAGATTTCCCGTATGCTTGACGGGGACGACGTACTTAAAATTTATGCGGATAAAAATCTGCTTTCCGTTGCCGTGCAGGATACGGTGATCACCTCTCGTCTTTACGCAGGTGAGTTCGTTAAGAAAGAAAACATTTTTGCCACTTCCTTTACGACGGTTGCGACGGTGAACCGTGTTGAATTGATTGAAAGCGTGGAGCGTGCGTCCGTGTTGATTCGAGGAGACAAAAACAACCTCATTCTTTTCGACATGTCGCCGAACAAGATCGTGATCAACGCCAACTCGGATATGGGGAAGGTTGAAGAGACGGTCGCAGTAGAGCTGGAAGGAAAAGAATTGAAAATCGCCATGAACGGCAAGTATCTTTTGGATGCATTGAAAGCGCTTTCGGAAGAAAACGTAGTGCTTTCCTTCAACACTTCCATTTCCCCCTTCACTTTGGAAAATCAGCAAAGCCGTATCAATCAATATTTGATTTTGCCCGTGAGAATGGGGAACGGAGCGAACGCATAAGATTGCGAAGAAAAAAATTCTTCTTGCACTCAAAAAAAGAGAGCTGAACGAATAAAAAATGCTGCGTTTTTTGTAAAAACTTTACGGAAATGCGAAAAACCTTGCAAAATTGCTTGACGGCGTTTTGCTTTTACGATATAATTATTAAGTTAGTATACTCTGCAAACGGAGTGTCAACAACGAAAATAAAGAGAAAAAACCAAGACAGGAGAAAATATCATGAAAAGAACTTATCAACCCAAAAAGAGACAGACGAGCAAAGTACACGGTTTCCGTAAGAGAATGGCTACCACGGCTGGTAGAAGAGTGTTGAAACGTCGCCGTGATAAGGGCAGAAAGAGATTGACACACTAATCGAATTATTTGGCGTGTTTTCGACGGTTTATAGTAAAAAATAAATAAAAAAACGACTTCCTTTCCTTTTGTTTTTAGAAGGAGAGGATTTGCCATTTTTTATAACGGGTAATCGGGCGTGCAAACGCCTGAAAAAAGAGAGTAAAAACGAGAGAAGAGAAGGTTTTGTTTTTCGCAAAAAAAAGGAGTCTGTATGAAATATTTCAGATTAAAAAAACAATCGGATTTTCAAAGACTTTTTCAAAAAGGAAAACGAGCTTTTTCCCCTTCGTTGACGGTGATTTACCGCCCTTCCAAAAAGATGACGATGGGTATTTCCATCGGTAAAAAACACGGGAAAAGCGTTCGTCGCAACCGCATCAAACGGCTTCTTCGAGAGGCTTTTCGTGCCGTACAGGGGGAAATGAACGGAACCTATTCCATCGTGCTTCTGCCCAAAGTGAGCGAGGAGTATTCGGTGGCGACGTTCAAAAAGCATTTGCAATGGATTATCCGAAAAGAGAAGCTGTAAAAATACCCTTCCGTTCCCTCTTTTGGACGAACGTGCGCTATTTGCAGAAAAAGGTGTGCAAGCCCTATTTGAAGATTGCGTGTATGAAGCTTATTCGCTTTTATCAACGGCATCTTTCCCGTCACACCTGTATGTTTCGTCCTACTTGCTCGGAGTATACCTTGCAGAGCATCAATAATCACGGGGTGATTATCGGAATTTTGCTTGGAATATGCAGAATTTTGCGTTGTCATCCGTGGGCGGAAAAGGGTAAGTACGACCCTCCCCCCGAAAACTATTTCAAAATGCGTTGGCTGTTATAGTCGAGCAGAATAAAGAATAAAGAGTGAGTGAGTTTTCGCTCATGAGGTAAATATGGAACTTTTTAATTTGTTGGAACAAACCATTCCCTTCTTCGGGCAAACGTTTGACGTATCCTTGAACTGGATCGGTCAATTGATTTGTATGCTGGTGTCGGGTGTGGGCAGCGTCGGCGTGGGCGTCATTCTCTTCTCTTTGATTTTGAGATGTGTCGTCCTTCCTTGCGACGTCTATCAACGTATTTCCATGCGCAAACAGAATCAAAAGATGAAAGAACAGAAAGAACGCATGGAAAAACTGCAAAAGCAGTATGCAAACAATGAAAAATTGTACAACGAGAAGCTCATGGAAATGTACAAAGAAAACGGCATTTCCTTGTTCTCCTCTTGCTTGCCCATGATCCTTTCCATGGTGATCTTCTTCGTGGCGATCGGCGCATTTAACGATTATTCGCAGTATTCCGCCGTTCAAAATTACAACGCTCTCGTGGATGCGTTCAATGCGAAGATTGAAAGCTATTGCGGCGATTTGGACAGCGCAACCCTCCTCTTCGAGGATAGCAGAATCGTGGTGAAAGGGAATGATGCGGACGATTATATTTACTATCGTTTGCCTGCCGAAAATTACACGGAAGCAACCGATCGTGATGAGTTGAACGCTTACATCGCAGCTTCCATGAAAAAGGAATACGTAATCGACCTTGACAAGACGCAGGCGATTGCCGAAATCGTGGCGACGGAAGAAAAAACGTATGAAGAAGCCGCTAAGGACTACTTCATTCAACAGGCGCAAGCCGCTGTGTATGAGGCGTATGAAAACAAAGTGTCCGACGACACTCGTTTCCTTTGGATTAAAAACGTTTGGGCAACGGACGCTGCACACGTGCATCCCGTATTCTCTTGGGCAGAGTTTAAGAGCAAAGCGCAAGCAGAAAAATACGACGTGGAAGGCGAAAAAGTGGAGCTTGCCCAGCTTCCTACGCAGGTGTACACCGAAGATGCGTACAATCTTATCACCGGCTCGTTGAGCGAGCAGAAGTCGTCTGCTAACGGTTATTATATCTTGATTTTGCTCTCCATCGGTACGATCTTGTTGCAGCAATTCATCACCATGCGTTCGCAAAAGGAACAGAACCAGTTCTCAACGGTAGACGGACAGGGTGCATCCACGCAGAAGATGACCATGATCATGATGACGGCGATGTTTGCCGTATTCTCCTTCATGTATAGTGCGGCATTCTCCTTGTACATGGTTGTGAGCAACGTCTTCTCCATGTGCGCAACGCTGATCATCAACAAAGCGGTGGATATCGCTTTGAAGAAGAAGAGCGAAAAAGCAGAGACGGCAAAATTGGACAGACGTGGACTTTCGAGAATCGAAGCTGCGAAAAATAAAGGCAAAGAATTGGCAAAAGAAAACCGTGAAAAGAAATCCGTAAAAGAAGAAAGTGTTTCGACGAAAGCGGAAGTAAAGACGGAAGAAAAGTCGGAAAACGAGCCTGAAAACAAGTCTGAAGAATAAGTTTGAGAGAATGAAAAATCCCGTACGGGATAAGGAGAGATTAGATATGAAGTACGTAGAATTTACGGGAAAAACGGTTGACGAAGCGATCGAAAAAGGCTTGAAAGAGTTGGGTTTGACGGCGGACGAAGTGGAAGTCCGTGTGTTGGAAGAAGGCAAGAGAAAACTTTTCGGCTCCGTGAAAGCGCGCGTGGAAATCGGCGTTGCGGAAGCACAGGAAGAACCCGAAGTTGAAGCAAAGCCCGAATGCGAAGAAGAGGTTTGCACGGAAGGCAAAACGGACGGAGAAAGAACGGTTGTGTTCTTGGAAGGACTTTTTAAGCTTTTAAATATCACCGCTTGCACCGAGCTTGTATCCGAAGACGAGAAAGTGGAAATCAACGTGACGGCAGCAAACAGCAATTCGATCATCGGTAAGCACGGCGCAATGCTTGACGCCATTCAGACGCTTGCCGGCGCAGTTGCAAACACGGGCAGAGAAGATTATAAGAGAGTGGTTGTGGACTGCGAAAACTATCGTGAAAACCGTGAGGCAACCTTGAATAAGCTTGCTGGCAATCTTGCCGATAAGGCGATTCGTTTGGGTAAAAAGATTATGCTCGAACCCATGAACCCCTATGAAAGAAGAATTATTCATGCGGCTCTTTCCGAAAGAGAAGGGGTGACGACGGACAGCGAAGGCAAAGAACCTAATCGTTACGTAGTCATCATTCCCGACAATTTGGAAGATCCCGAAGCGCCCGCACTTCCTGCAAGAAAGGAACGTGACAGAGGAAACAGACGGGATCATGGCAACAATCGTGGCGGTAAAGGCGGCAGATACAACGATCGTGGCAGAAACGACCGTCGTGGCTATGACAAAAAACCCATGAACCGCAACAGAAGACCTTCGAGTGGAAACGGTGGCGGAACATCCCTTAAAACGGGCAATGATTTCTTTGGAATTTTCCTTGGAAATTCGGGCAATAAAGAAGAATAAGAAAAGAAAAACGCTGTACGGGGGACCGTGCGGCGTTTTTTATTTGAAACGTCGCCTAAATTTTTTTTCTAAAAGGCGTAAAAAAATAATGAAAGAGTATTGACAATCGTTTTTTTTTTTGATACACTAAATATAAAGTTGGATCTATCCAACAAAAACAGGAGAAAACAAAATGAAACGGTTGAAGCAATTTAAAAGTTTGAAGAAATTTTTAATAAGTGGTTTATGTATGGCGTTGGCGGTAAG
>CAZBQP010000058.1:0-7411 GCA_964494075.1 uncultured Clostridia bacterium | reverse complement strand
CAATAAGAGCCAAAGCTCCAACGACACCTTCCCCACGGCAATGCATATTGCGGCTGTGGTTGCAATCGAAGATCAGTTGTTCCCTGCAATGGACAAGTTGATTGCAACGTTCAAGCGTTTGGAAGAGGAAAACGAAGGGATCGTCAAGAGCGGCAGAACGCACTTGCAGGACGCAGTACCCATCGCGTTCTCGCAGGAAATCAGCGGTTGGAGAAACATGATTGAAAAGACGAAGGCGCAATTAGAACTCGCCCTTCCCGGTTTGAAAGAACTTGCACTCGGCGGAACGGCAGTCGGTACGGGCTTGAATGCGCCCATCGGCTTTGCGGAAGAAGTAGCGGCGCAGGTTTCCGGATTGACAGGCAAAACCTTCGTGACGGCTGCTAATAAATATCACGCTTTGACGGCAAAGGACGAACTTGTTTTTGCGCACGGTGCGTTGAAGGCGCTCGCTTGCAACCTCATGAAGATTGCAAACGACGTACGTTGGTTGGCTAGCGGACCTCGTGACGGACTTGGAGAAATCTTCATTCCCGAAAACGAACCCGGTTCTTCCATCATGCCCGGCAAGGTAAATCCCACCCAATGCGAATCCATGACGATGGTTGCCGTACAGGTAATGGCAAACGACGTAGCGGTTAGCACGGGTGCTTCGCAAGGGAATTTCGAGTTGAACGTTTTCATGCCCGTAATTATTTACAATTTCTTGCAGTCGGTACGTTTGCTCGCTACGGGTATCGTTTCCTTTGAGAAAAATTGTGTGACGGGTATCAAGGCGAACAAGGACAAGATGCATCACAATCTTTACAATTCGTTGATGCTCGTTACGGCGCTCAATCCCTACATCGGCTATGAAAATGCAGCAAAGACGGCGAAAAAAGCGTATAAAGAAAACATTTCTTTGAAGGAAGCTTGCGTAGCGCTTGGATTCCTGACGGCAGAAAAATTTGATGAAGTGTTCCGTCCCGAAGAAATGGCGTATCCTCAAAAGTAATCACGGAAATCCAAAGAAAAAGGTGTTTGAAAACATGAAGATCAGTTATTATCCCGGCTGTACGTTGAGAACGAAGGCAAAAGAGCTGGATACGTCCGCTCGACTTTGCGCAGCGGCGCTCGGCGTAGAGATGGAAGAAATTGAAAACTGGCAGTGTTGCGGCGCCGTCTATCCCATGGGGACGGACGAAATCGCAACCAAGCTGTCTGCGGTGCGCGCGTTGGATTACGCAAAGCATCACGGCGGAAAACTGTTGACGCTGTGTTCTGCTTGTCATAACGTGATCAAACGCACCAACGAAGACATGAAGGCAAATGGTGACATCTGTTTTCGCGCGAACAATTATTTGAAGCTCGACGAACCCTACAAAGGGGAAACGGAAGTCCTCCATTATCTTGAAATGTTGAAAAACGTCGTAGGTTTTGACAATATTAAAAAAGCGGTGGTAAAGCCCCTCAACAGAAAGATCGGCGCTTATTACGGCTGTCTGCTCCTTCGTCCGAGTGGCGTGATGGCGTTTGACAATCCTGAAAATCCTACGATTATTGAAGACTTTATCAAGGCAATCGGCGGTACACCCGTCGTATATCCTTTCCGCAATGAATGCTGTGGTGCGTATGTTTCTTTGAAAAACAGCGAGTTGCCCAAACAGAAGAGCCGCAAAATTCTTACGAGCGCAAAGGAAAAAGGCGCAGAAGAAGTGATCACTGCTTGTCCTTTGTGCCTGTATAATTTGCAGGAAAACGGCGGCAATATCTTGCCCGTGAAATACTTCACGGAACTGTTGGCGGAAGCATTGGGGGTACAGGCATGACGAGAGAAGAACGTATGGAAAATCTCAACCGTTTGAGCGGTACCGACGTCAAAAAATGCATGAAATGCGGCAAGTGCTCGGGAAGATGTCCTGCTTTTAACGACATGGATATTAAGCCTCATCAGTTCGTTTCCATGTTGTCGAGAGGCAAGGTGGAGGAGTTGCTCGAATGTGACGCCATTTGGAATTGTCTTTCCTGCATGGCTTGCGTAGAGCGTTGCCCTCGCGGCGTAGCACCTGCGGCGGTCGTAGAGGCTGTGCGTGATACGGTTGTGAGAATGCAGGGCAAAAACGGCATTAAGGCAGAGGATATTCCTCCCATCGTTGACGAGCTGATTCCTCAGCAACTGCTTGTCAGCGCATACAGAAAGTACAATAAGTAACTCCCCGAGTTTATTCGGTGTCAAAATAATTCTAAAGAAAGAGAGTGAATAATATGCAAAGAATAGGTGTTTTTATTTGTTGGTGTGGTAGTAATATCGCAGCGACGGTAGACGTAAAAAGAGTTGCAGAACTTATCAAGAGCGAACCGGGTGTCGTGTTTGCGGAAAATTATCAGTATATGTGTTCTGAAAACGGTCAGCAACTCATTAAACAGGCGATTAAGGAGCATAACTTGACGGGAATCGTTGTAGGCGCATGCTCACCCAGAATGCACGAAGCAACCTTCCGTAAAGCAGCGGAAGAGGCAGGCTTGAACCCTTATATGGTAGAAATCGCCAACATTCGCGAACATTGTTCGTGGATTCATAAGGACATGGAAGAAGCGACTGAAAAGGCGCTCATTCTTGTCCGTACGGCAATTGCAAAAGTAAAATTGAACACGCCTTTGACGGCAGGACAAAGCCCTGTTACGAAGCGTGCGCTCGTCATCGGCGGTGGTATTGCCGGGATTCAGGCAGCGCTCGACATTGCAGAGGCAGGATTCAAAGTAGACATCGTGGAGAAGAATGCGACGATCGGCGGCAGAATGGCTCAGCTCGATAAAACCTTCCCCACTCTTGACTGCTCCGCTTGTATTCTTACGCCTAAAATGGTGGATTGTGCTCAGCATGAAAATATCGACATCCTTTCTTATTCCGAAGTGGAAGACGTAAAGGGATTCGTCGGGAATTTCAACGTTAAAATTCGTCGTAAAGCAAGATATGTGGATGAAACGAAGTGTACGGGTTGTAAGCTCTGCATGGAAAAATGTCCTTCCAAGAAGGGCTTGAACGAGTTCAATATGAATTTGAACACTCGTACGGCAATCCACATTCCCTTTGCGCAGGCAATCCCCAACGTGGCTGTGATCGATTCCACGCAATGCTTGAAATTTAAGACGGGTAAATGCGGAATTTGCCAAAAATTCTGTGAAGTGGGCGCAATCGACTTTACCCAACAGGATACTTTTGTGGAACGTCAGTACGGCGCAATCGTCGTAGCGACCGGCTTTAAGCCCATCGCACTTGATAATTTCAATGAATTCGGTTATGCGGATAACAAGGATGTCATCACTTCTTTGGAATTGGAAAGATTGATGAACGCCGCAGGTCCTACGAATGGTGTTTTGCTTCGTCCTTCCGACGGGGAACATCCTCACGTAGTCACCTTTATTCAATGCGTCGGTTCGCGTGATACCAGCGGTTGCGGTAAGCCTTATTGCTCCAAGATCTGCTGTATGTACACAGCGAAGCACGCCATGATGATTCGTGAAAAATATCCCGACACCGAAGTACACGTCTTCTATATCGACGTGCGTACTCCCGGTAAGAACTACGACGAATTCCACCGCCGTGCGGTAGAACAATACGGCGTGGACTATATCAAGGGTATGGTCGGCAAAGTGTACAATGAAAATGGGAAATTGATGGTGCAAGGTTCGAATTTGATCGACAACGAACAAGTTACCATTGCATCTTACTTGGTTGTTTTGGCGACGGCAATCGAACCCGAGCCTTCCGTAAGAAAGGTTGCAACCCTTTTGACGGCAAGCATCGACACAAACAACTTCTTGACCGAATCGCACGCAAAACTCCGTCCCGTAGAAAGCCCTACGGCAGGCGTATATCTTGCCGGCGTATGTCAGGGACCTAAGGATATTCCCGAAACCGTATCGCAGGCTTCCGCTTGTGCAGCGAAGGTAATCGGACTTCTCGTAAAAGACAAGCTCAAGACCAATCCTTGCGTTGCAATGCCGGATGAAATGATGTGTAACGGTTGTAGTCAGTGTGCAAACGTATGCGCATACGGCGCAATCACGTACGAGGAAAAGGAATTCCGTCTTGGTGGCGGTAAGACCGAATTGCGTCGTGTTGCAAGCGTAAATCCTGCCGTTTGTCAGGGTTGTGGAGCTTGTACGGTAACCTGTCCTTCGGGGGCGATGGACCTCAAGGGATTTAGCTCCAAACAAATCATGTCGGAGGTGGATGCAATATGCAAGAAGTAACTGAAAAGAAAGAATTTACACCGAATATCGTGGCATTCTGCTGCAACTGGTGTTCCTATGCAGGCGCAGATCTTGCCGGTTCCAGCCGTTTGACCTATCCTGCAAACGTAAAAATCATCCGTGTGCCTTGCTCTTGTCGTGTCAACCCTACCTTTATTTTGAAGGCATATCAGCAGGGTGCAGACGGTGTCATCATCTGCGGTTGTCATCCCGGCGATTGCCATTATGTTACGGGGAACTACTATACGAGAAGAAGAATTGCGTTGTTGTTCAGCATGCTCAATTACATGGGCATCGAAAAGGAACGCACTCGTTTGGAATGGGTTTCCGCAGCAGAGGGGCAGCGTTTCTCTACGGTTATGAACGATTTCGTGAAAACGGTAACCGAACTCGGTGAGAACAAACGTCTTACCGACCTCAGAGTGAAGGAGGGCGAATAAGATGAAAGAAGTTGAAATGAAAATGTTAGAACGTGCGAAAGCTCTTCTTGAAAGCGGCGAAGTTGCGCGCGTGGTTGGTTGGAAGAAGGGTGAGTTTTGTTATGATCCTTCTCCTGCAACCTTTGAAAGTGTAGAAGAATTGAAGGATTTCACTTACGACTGGTTCTGTGGCGCAAATCTTTCCAAATACCTCATTCAAATCAGCAAGAAAGAAGGGAAGACGGCAGTCTTTTTGAAGCCCTGCGACACCTACAGCTTTAACCAGCTTGTAAAAGAACATCGCATTAAACGTGAAAATATTCACGTTATTGCTGTGGAATGTCAAGGAAAACTCGATATTGAAAAGATCAATGCCGCAGGCGCATCTTTTGTGACCGGGGTGGAATTGAACGATACGCAGGTAAAAGTGAGCACTCTCTACGAAGAAGTTGCGTTGGAAAAAGCAGACGTATTGCTTACCAAGTGTGAAACTTGCAACAAGGAACATCAGGTGCAGGATGAAGCAATCATTCTTCACGAGCGTGCGAAAAAGGACGTTGATCGTTTTGCAGAAGTAACGAAGCTTGAAGGCATGACGGAGGAAGAAAGATTTGCATTCTGGAGAGAACAACTTTCCAAGTGTATTCGTTGCAACGCTTGCCGTAACGTTTGTCCCGCATGTTCTTGCGTGAAGTGCGTATTCGATAATCCCGCATCGGGCGTTTCTGCGAAAGTCAATTCCGATACGTTTGAAGAACAGATGTTCCATATTGTTCGTGCCTTCCACGTAGCAGGTAGATGTACGGACTGTGGTGAATGTTCTCGTGTATGTCCTCAAAATATTCCCTTGCACCTTCTTAACAGAAAGTTCATCAAGGACATTGACAATATGTACGGCGAATACCAGGCAGGTGAGACGGCAGAAGGAAAGACACCGCTTACGTCCTATACGGAATCGGATACCGAGCCGAACGACGTTTTTAAGGGGGAGGCTAAATAATGAAAAGAATTGCTAAAGCAAAATTAAACGATTTGTATGCAAAAATTGCCGAAACGATGGGCTTGTTTTTGCCAATCAAACGAGCTGGGGAAGTAAATTACGCCGTTTGGGAAGAAGGCAAAGAAGTTTCTTTGGAAACGTTGAAAACGGTGAAATCGCCCAAGAGTGCTTTTTTCCCTGATAGCGAAAACCTCATGAAATTCAAAACCGAAGGGAAGAATCTTGAAATTATCGACGTTCGTAAAAATCATCAAGAAGAATGTCCTTTCGTATTGTTTGGGGTAAAGGCTTGCGATTATAAGGGAATCGAAGTGTTGGATAAGGTATTCCTTGCCGATCCTGTGGATAGCTACTATCAATCGAGAAGAGAGGCATCGACGATTGTGACGCTCGCTTGCTCTAAACCTACGGAAAGCTGTTTCTGTAAAAGCTTTGATATCGACGCAACCGCTCCTCAAGGGGACGTAACCACTTGGTTGGACGGTGAATATCTTTACTGGCAGGCAAACACCGAAAAGGGTGAGGCATTGTCCGTACTCGTGGCAGACCTGTTGGAAGAAGGTGGCGAAAAGGAAGTGGCTGCACAGCAGGAAAAGACTATGGCAATCATTGAAAAATTGCCCTATTCTGCGCTTGACCTTTCTAGATTTAAGCCCGAAAATCTCAACGATTTGTTCAACGATCCCGCTTGGGAAGAAATGAGCGAAGCTTGTCTCGGTTGCGGCACGTGCACCTTCGTTTGCCCGACCTGTCAATGCTTTGACATTCGTGATTTCAAAACGAACGAAGGGGTTCTTCGTTATCGTTGTTGGGATTCCTGTATGTATTCCGATTTCACATTGATGGCGCACGGTAACAGCCGTACGACGCAGATGCAGCGTTTCCGTCAGAGATTCATGCATAAGCTCGTCTACTATCCTTCTCAAAATGACGGATTGTATGCGTGTGTCGGCTGTGGACGTTGTGTTAATAAATGCCCTCAGCATTTGAATATCGTAAAAGTAATCAAGACTTTGGGAGGTAAGAAAGATGACTAATGAAACCCTCATTCCGAAAGTTGGCGTAATCACGGATATCCGTAAAGATACGCCGGACGTAAAGACCTTCCGCGTTGTCGGTTTGGATGGCAAAAAGTTGTTCCAACATATGCCCGGTCAATGCGCCATGGTCTCCATTCCTGGGGTTGGTGAATGTATGTTCTCCATCACGTCTTCTCCTACAAACGAAGAATATATGGAATTTTCCATTAAAAAGTGCGGTTGCGTTACCGAAGTGCTTCACGCACTCGAAGTGGGTGCTCAGGTGACCGTTCGTGGCCCTTACGGCAAAAATTTCCCTGTGGAAGGGGACTTCAAGGGCAAAGATTTGCTCTTCATTGCCGGCGGTATCGGTTTGGCGCCTTTGAGAAGCGTTATCAACTATGTACGTCATTACCGTGAAAACTACGGGAAAGTCGTCATCGTATACGGCGCAAGAAGCAAGGACGATTTGGTGGACATCGAAGAAATTCAAACGGAATGGATGGACGAACCGAATACGGAAGTTTATCTTACGATCGACCGTCCTCAGGAAGGTTGGGATGGACATGTCGGCTTCGTGCCTGCTTATGTGAAAGAACTCGGGTTGGATCCCAACATGACGGCAGTCCTTTGCGGCCCTCCCATCATGATTAAGTTCACGCTTGCCGGGTTGTTGGAACTTGGCTTCGATAAATCCCGCGTATATACCACGCTTGAGCTTCGTATGAAGTGCGGTG
>CAZBQP010000057.1:0-7441 GCA_964494075.1 uncultured Clostridia bacterium | reverse complement strand
TATGCGGGGCAGGTAATAACCGCTTCGGTTACCTTCTGTCCGAGATATGCTTCCGCATCCGCTTTCAATTTCGTAAGAATCATTGCGGAAATTTCCTGGGGAGAGTATCCTTTTCCGTCTACGTCTACTTTATAATCGGAACCCATATGACGTTTAATGGAAATCACCGTCTTATCAGGGTTTGCAACAGCCTGACGCTTTGCAGCCTGCCCTACGACACGGGAACCATCCTTCTGGAAAGATACGACAGAGGGCGTCGTTCTCGCACCTTCTGCATTCGTGATTACGACGGGTTCACCGCCTTCCATAACTGCTACGCAAGAGTTTGTTGTACCAAGGTCAATACCAATAACTTTTCCTGCCATAATTTTCACTCCTTTGTCCGAAACTTTTTTCGGCTCACTGTTTTTATTCACAGTTATATGTAACCGACTTTTTCACCCCTTAAACAAAAAAAATGAAAAATTTTCAATGAAAAACGTACAAAATTTCATACCCTTTGAAATACGTCTAAAAATAATCACGCCTACACACATCTTTCCATGCGTGCAGGCGTTTTTCTATATAATATACTCATGTTGTACGCCCGTATATCTGTCGAAGCCCTTTTTCTCCACTTTTCTCTGCAATCGATACGTACGCTCCGTCCACAATAAAGCTACTCACAAAGTCCGCAATCAATTAAGCCGTCCAAAAAAAACTCCCGTTTCTCATTTCCGAACGTTTGCCGTCTTCAAAATTCCCGTGGTGATCACTTTTTTCTCCTTCTTGGCAAAATCGGCGATACCCTCCTCAATCAAATCCCCGAAAAATACACGCGCATCCGACACACGCTCGCAGAATAAATAGTACGCAAGCGAGCCGGGCACGGTGTTCACCTCACAAAGATACACCTGTCCCTCGCTCACTAAGAAATCCATACGCACCACTCCTTTCAAATTCATACGCTTATACACCGTCTTGGTGTACGACCGAATTTTTTCCCGTACGTCGGCACTCAAATCTCCCTTTCCCCTCCCTTTCGGTTTCCTTTCCATCTTTCCGACAACCCCGTCCGAAGTGCGATGGATATACTTTTCTTCAAAGGAATAGACACCTTTCCCAAACGTCCTCTCCGGCTCGGATATGTAAATTTCCCCAGCCAACTCGTACGCTGCGCAATTGACGTCCTGTTTGTTTTCAAGGTATCGTTCGATAATCAAACGATGATCGAGCGCAAAGGCAACCTCGATCCCCGTCTTCGCTTCTTCCTCCGTTCGAGCCACTGTAATCCCGATGGACGAGCCGAGGTGTGCCGGCTTAATCACCACAGGATATTTAAGCTTCGTTCCTATCCGCTTCAACAAAAAAGCGGCACGTTTTTTATAATCGGCTTCGTTCACACGAATAGAATCGAGGGTGGGAATATTCAATCCCTGCATGACGATTTTCGTCAAACACTTATCTAAAAAGACCGCCGACGGTGTCAAATCGGGGGAAGCAAGCGGAATCCCGTTCCAGTCCATCCACGCAGAAACGCCCCCTCCTTCTCCCCATCCACCGTGGCAACAATTAAGGGAAACGTCAATCTTTTTCAACCGCTTTATTTTATTTTTCTTGGCATTCAAGGCATACATGGTACCCCCATCGAGAAAAATTCGCTCAAACGAGGAATATCGTCTTTCCTGGAACACTCTCAAATCGTTCATCATGGACGAGGTATATGCGCCACCGTCCGTATGTATGTAAATAGGTATGGGATTGTACTTTTCCCGATCGAGCACGTTGAGTACGAACACTCCCGTTAAAATGGAAATCTCGTTTTCGCAAGACCTGCCGCCAAACACCACCGCCACATTCCGCATAAAAAAACACCTCCGCTGAATTTCTTCGCTTTGGTGTTTCTTCCGTTTTCTATTTTTACAAATCCTTAATATACGTCGGGCAAATCATTCAAAAAGAGCACGGCGTCCCCTTTCTGCAACCATTTTGAAAGTTCTTCTTTCGCCCCTTCCAACGTGCTGACGACGACGCATTTTTCTTTATCGCCTTTCTCTTCATAGCCGCCTTTTACCACGTTCACCAGCGTAGTACCCACGAAAATGACTTTGTCGAAATGCGCCGCAGCAATCTTCTCACCCAGCTCACGATTAATCTTTTCTTCCAGCACGCCACATTCTACAATACCGGGAGTAACAATGCAAGTTCTTCCACCAAAACGTTGAAGGGCTGCAATCCCCTCTTCCGCACTCTTGGGATTACAATTATATCCGTCGTCTATGATATACACGCCATTTTGTTCGGTGCATTGCAATCTATGCGGAATAGGTTCAAGTTTCTCAATCCCTCGCAAAATCTCTTCTGCCGTCATGCCAAGCTCCACGCAAATAGCAACTGCAAGACGAATATTTTCCACAGCAGCCTTGCCGAGAAGTTTGGTTTTAACGGGCATACGTTCACCGTACAAATCCAGCGTGAACGCCGTTGCCATAGCGCCGAGCTGCACACTTGTCTCTTCTTCCAACACAAGCGTATGTTCGTCCGTATTTTTCAGCCACTTTGCAAGCGAGCTGCCGCAAACGACTTTTTTCGCACCGCATTTGAGAATTTCACTCTTTTCCGTCCAAACGTTTTCAAGGTTCCCGAAGGTTGCAATATGTTGTTCACAAATCCCCGTAAATACGGCGTAATCGGGTTTCACCAGCTCGCAAAGCGCTTTGATATCACCTGTTCGACGTGCACCCATTTCCGCAATAAAAATCTGCTTTCCTTCACATTCGTTGGAAAGAACGGTCTTTGCAATACCTATCGGCGTGTTGTACGACTCGGGCGTAGCAATGACGGAATAGCGTTCGGAAAGAAGGGTTTTCAATATATTCTTCACCGACGTTTTTCCATAGCTCCCCACAACGCCGATGCGGATCATTTTTTGTTGATCTAACACCTGCCCTGCACATTTCACAAAATTGCCATTACGATATTCTTCAAAAAAGCCCGTACAAGCATTCGCACCCATCAAGAGGAAGGGCAGGAGCGCAGGCAAAATTCCCACAGGCAAATACTGCATAAGTCCATACAACGTTCCGCCGTGCAAATCGGCAAACGCAGCACACGCAGCAATCCATACGTAGGCGACGCACGCAGTGAAAAGCCAATAGATGGCAAACAGGCGCATCAGCCGCCCCGTGCGTTTGACGGGGACTCTAAGCGCATACTTCCCGTCCGCATAGCCATACAAAAGCACAAGTCCGAAAAAGGGAATTGCGGAAATGAGAAGGGCAATTTGCTCATCCAAAAAGGAAAAACAAAGAGCGGTTACGGTAGGCGCAAGCACAAGGCAAAGCGCAAGCACTGCCAGTCGGTTATACTGCAAATTATCCTTGCGCTTCAACCAACGAAAGAAGCTTCCGTTTTTATAGCCGCTCTGCTGCATCGCACCGAGCAATTTCATTGAGGAGAAACAGAGCAGAAAGGCGGTAACCGCCGCCGCAACAATTCTCAAAACGACGTCATTCATAAAAATAATCCTCTGCAATAAGATTAAATGCCGTGGAATACTCTGCAAAGGCAAAGTGTCCGCCGGGCATCACGATAACTTTTGCGTGTTTCATGCACACCAGGTATGCGTTGATCTCTTCAATCGGGGTGGTCGTATCCCATTCTCCCTGCACGAAGAGTACACGATTTTCAATTTTGCTTGCACAACTGCGCAAGTCTTCATTGACAATTTTTTTATAACTCTCTCGCATGATCGGAGAAAGTGTTTTATACTCCGTGCTGCCAAAATGCTTGTCGGCAAAGTTGGGCGCAATTTTTTTCACAAGGCGATAGCTCTTTACCTTGATTTGATACCCTATCCCCCGTTTCAAAATGACACCGGCTGCCCCGGTGAGCAAAATTTTATCGAAAAAATCGGGATTATATGAAGCAAGCTTGATTGCCACTCGACAACCGAAAGAATGGGCGATCACGTGCGGTTTTCGCACGTGCAAAGCGATGAGCGTTTTGCTAAGCCACTCGGCGTAATCGTCAACGGAGAAAGCTTCAGACAAGCGCTCACTTTTGCCAAAACCCAAAAAATCAATCGCCGTCACCCGATAGAAACGGGAAAAATATTCGATCTGCGCCGCAAATGCTTCCTTGGAAGAAAGATATCCATGCAAAAATACGAGATCTTTTCCCTTCCCCTTTTGTATGAAAGCAACTTCCGATAAATCTACCGTAGGCGTACCTCCATTCGAAATATAAACAGTCCTAAGCGTTCACAGTTCACAAATATCTCATGAAAGGCCGACAATACCATTTCGTTTCGCCAACAAAACACCCCTTACATCAAGAATATTACAGCGTTTTCTTCATGAGAATGGCGTCCTCGTTTCCGTAATATCTTGCACGAATTCCATACCGCTCGTAGCCGCTCTTTTCATAGAGAGCGATTGCATTCACGTTGGAAGTGCGCACTTCCAAAAAACACTCCTCTGCACCGAGCGACTTTGCCGTCGTGTGCATGGTATGCAACAACAACTTGCCAAGACCTCTGCCTCGATAGGGCGCTGCCACCGCAATATTTGCGATCTCCGCATGCTCAAACATGACCGTTACGCACCCGTACGCACATACCTGCCCCCTGTCTTCCACCAAAAAGCTGCGATAATGGGGATATTTCAACACGTCCGCAAGATTGTCTTTCGTCCACGGATCGACAAAGCTGAAACGCTCGATCTGCACAATGGCATCCAAATCGCTCTTTTTCCAAGGACGAATCGTCATCATATCGTCTTTCCCAAATTCAGCTCTGCCGAGCTTTTCCGAACGTACAACGCCGTCAACTCCCCGAAAGCATTTTGTTCGGCAAGTTTTTTCACCGCACGTTCCAACCCCACGCAGGGATCGACTTTATTCACGCACGCTTTTTCCATAAGGGAGAGATCGGTAAACGCAGACATGGTATAGCCGTTTTTCGCCAAGTCCAACACTTCCTCCTCGGAAAGATAGGCAGGGGAAAAACTCACCTTCCCTTCTTCATAGCCGCACGCATAATAGCTGTCGTGCAAAGCGTCAACAAGGGCGAGCGTTTTTCCCTTTTCCTCATTATATGCGATTACGTCAAAAGAGGTGACGGGCAACGCAGGTTTGTGGAAAGCCAGACAAAATCCTTTGATTGCGGAAATACCGATTCGAATCCCCGTAAACGAGCCTGCGCCCACTACAGCGGCAAAAAAGTCACATTCCGCAAGTTTCAAATCTGCCTTTTGAAGACATTCTTCGATTGCAGGCATGATGGAGACGGCGTGTCTCATGGCGCAATCGGGCAAAAACACCGAATACGTTTGTCCGTCTTTGCAAGCCACCACACTCAAGTGGTTGCCGCTTGTATCCACCGCTAAAAAATTCTTCATAACCGCTCCTCAATACTCGATTTCTCGTTCATTTTCGCCACGTTTGCGAATACACACCCGTTTTACCTTTTTCGGCAAAAGCGGCGCAATATTCTGCGACCATTCGACAAGGCAAATGCCTCCCATCTCAAAATAGTCGGCAAGTCCCAAATTTTCCGCCTGCGACACCGACTCGATACGATAGCAATCGTAGTGAAAGAGCCTGCCGTCGTAGTCGTTCATATAGGCGTAGGTAGGGCTGGTCACCTCTTCTTGGATCCCCAATCCCTTGGCGACACCCTTGGCAAATACCGTCTTCCCTGCGCCCATGTCCCCGTCTAAAAGAACCACGTCGTAGGGAGCGAGCGTCTTTGCGTATTCAATTGCGAACTGCTCCGTTTCTTCACGAGATTTTGAAATAAAAACTGCCATACTTTAATTATAATACCTCTTGGGAATTTTTGCAATGATTTACCGCCACATTCCTCAAATTTTTATCTTTTTTAAGAAATTTGACAGCCGTTTATAGAGCAAAAGTGTCAAAACTCCGACACTCGTCGTCTTAATCAGGTTGAATGCCAAAATAAGCCAAAAACACTCCTTGAACACAGCCACGCCCCGTTCGCCCATAAACGCAGGAAAGATGATAAAACGATTGGCAAGAAGAGCCGCCGCCGTTCCGAGCAAACACGCCCCAGCCAACGTTACGGCAACCGTCTTGATTCCCTTGCGATATTGATAGACGATAGACGGAAGCAAAACGTATACGCTTGTCGCCAGCATATTGGCAACTTCCCCAACGCCCCCCGTGCTACCTGCAATAATATGAATGGTCTCTTTCAGCACGCAGACAATAACCCCTTCCACCGGTCCTAATAAAAATGCGGTGAGCAGGATAAACACGTTGCCGAAGTCAAGTTTCAAAAAGGCAACGGGACTACTCGGGAAAATGGGAAAATCAAAAAGACTGACCAAAAAGGCGAGGGCGACAAAGGTACCCATCAGTGCAACACGCTTTGCCGAAAAACGTGTTTTGATTTGTAAACGAATACCTGCCCCCTTCTTTTCTTTCGTTTGAGCCTGTTCTTGTAACGCACGTTGCTCGGGCTGTATTTGTTCTTTGTTTTCTTCCATGATGTACACCTCGAAAAATATTTTCGTAAATATTCTTCGAAAAAACCGCTCCCGATACAAGGGAGCGGTTGCCGTTTTGTCTATGCAAACAACGTCACTCTTTTTCCATCCGGACTATACCGTCGGTGTTGGAATTTCACCAACTCGGGGGAACTATCGTTCCCTTCGCAGACTTTACTGCCGGTGAGGAATTACACCTCGCCCCAAAGAATATTCACTTGCCTTTATTATATAACGGGAGCTATCATTTGTCAAGTGTTTTCAACGGGAAATCCACGTAGAAAACACTTCCTTCACCCACCTTGCTGTCCACACCGTAACGGAAACAATGCCGTTCCAAAATTCTCCGAACAATGGAAAGTCCTAATCCCGTTCCCTGTACGGGGCGTTTATGATTTTCCTTAGAACGATAATAACGATCCCAAATCCCCGAAAGTTCCTCCGGTTTAATTCCGTTGCCCGTATCTCGCACGGAGAAACGGAACACCTCTTCCGATATCTTTTTCAGGCTGACGTACACCTTATTGTCCTCTCCCGTATAATTGACGGCATTCCCGATCAAGTTATACAACACTTGTCCGATTTTTCCCACGTCTGCCACCGTGTGTAGCCCTTCTTCAATCTCCGTGATAAAGGTATATTTTTTCGTCTCTTGCAGATAGACGAAACGATCGAGAATCTCGTACAAATACGCCGACATATCCACGTCCTCTTTTTGAAGCTCTTCGATACCGGAGCCGATTTTCGACAAATCGAGCACATCATTCACGAGAGAGGTCAAGCGATCGGCTTCGTCGATAATGACTTGGGCGTGCTTGTTGCGTTTTTCGGGAATATCCCCTGAAATTTCAATAATCATGGAGGCGTAGCTCTTAATCATCGTCAACGGTGTCTTGAAATCGTGTGAAACGTTGGCGATAAGCTCCTTTTGCATGCGGTCGGTCTTGGAC